>DASSHJ010000217.1:0-13296 GCA_035692965.1 Nitrosospira sp.
GAGGCATCAGAGGGAAAGCGACAGACGTCGGAGTGCATGGTGCTTGCTCTTCTTTACGACGAAAAGGCGAGGCGGAGCATCGATCTTCCAGCGATTATTTCTGGAGAGTCGAAACCAGCAGAGCTCGAGCCAGTGATATGAAGTCCTTCTAACATCCTTCTAGCATCCTTCGGAGCAGGTCCAGTTCTGGCGGCGCTTCCCACGGTCATCGATCCCCTGGTACTCAGCCTGGCTTCGCCCAGGAATCCCTGAGTGTCACCGCCCGATTGAATATCAGATTGCCCGGTACGGTATCTCTTCTGTCGGCAACGAAATACCCGTGGCGCTCGAACTGGAAGCGCTCTTCCGGCTGGACGCTGCCAAGCGAAGGCTCCACGAGCGCTGTGATTGTTTTTCTTGAATCGGGGTTCAAAAAGCTTAAGTAGTCGGTACCTCCTGCGCCAGGATACGCATCGGTAAACAGGCGATCATAAAGCCGGACCTCGGCTGGACGCGCGCATGCGGCCGAGAGCCACTGGATATTTCCCTTGACCTTGCGTTTGTCGGCTCCCGGCGTCCCGCTCTTTGTATCGGGGTCGTACGTGCAGCGGATTTCCACAATTTCTCCGTTGCTGTTTTTTACCATATCCGTGCATTGGATTATATAAGCGTAGCGAAGCCGGACTTCCCTTCCCGGCGACAGGCGGAAATAGCCCTTCGAAGGCGTTTCCATGAAATCACTTCGCTCGATGTAAATCTCCCTGGACAGTGGCAGAGCCCTATTTCCTGCTTCGGGCTTTTGGGGGTGGTTGGGCGCCCAGCAATCCTCCACCCGGTCTTCGGGATAATTTTCAATAACGACTTTCAGTGGATCCAGAATCGCGAGCCGCCGTTGCGAACGCTCGTTCAGGTCCTCGCGAAGACAGTCTTCGAGCACCCCCATATCGATCCATGAATCCGCCTTGCTGACCCCGATACGTTCTGCGAAGAGCCGGATCGACTCCGGCGTGTACCCTCGTCGTCGCAATCCCGCGAGCGTGTTCATGCGCGGGTCGTCCCAGCCGTCCACGATCCCGCGATCGACCAGTTCGATGAGCTTACGCTTGCTCATCACCGTGTAGGTAAGATTGAGGCGGGCGAATTCAATTTGCTGGGGATGCCACGGCAGGACTTCGGATAATTGATCCAAAACCCAGTCGTAGAGGGGGCGGTGATCCTCGAATTCCAGCGTGCAGAGGGAGTGCGTGATCTTCTCCAGCGCATCCGAAATGCAATGCGTGAAGTCATACATCGGGTAGATGCACCACTTGTCTCCGCTGCGGTGATGAGAAACGTGGCGGATGCGGTAGAGAACCGGGTCCCGAAGATTGATGTTTGGAGAAGTCATGTCGATCCTCGCGCGCAGCACATGCTCACCGTCGGCGAATTCCCCTGCCTTCATGCGCCGAAAAAGGTCCAGGTTTTCTTCGACGGTGCGGTCGCGGTACGGGCTGTTTTCGCCCGCTTCAGTCAACGTCCCTCGCAACGCCCGGATTTCCTCAGCGGCAAGGCTGTCGACATATGCCTTGCCCTGTTCAATCAGGTATTCCGCGAACCGGTAAAGCTGATCGAAATAGTCCGATGCATAGTGCAGGTGATCCCCCCAATCAAAGCCGAGCCATCGGACAGAATCGCATATCGAGTCGACGTATTCCTGTTCTTCCTTTTCCGGATTCGTGTCATCGAAGCGCAGGTGGCATATCCCCTTATACTCGCGCGCCAGCCCGAAATTGAGGCAGATGCTTTTAGCATGACCGATATGCAGATAGCCATTAGGCTCGGGCGGAAACCGTGTTTCGACTCGTCCGTTCCACTTGCCCGTACGATTATCTTCTTCAATGATGCTGCGAATGAAATTCGAAGCGGAGCCAGCGGACAGGTCATGCGCAGGATCTTTCAAGTGAACCTCTCTTAGGTAGACCGGATATTATAATGGCTCTGCCTGATTCGACACATTACGCCGGGTATTTACACTACACTGGTTAGCGTGAAGCCTCTCACTTTTTCCATCCTGCGCCTTTTGAGTGATAGCAAATTCCGCTCGGGCGAAACCATTGCGAAGGATTTGGGAATTTCCCGCTCAAGCGTGTCCTACGCGCTTCGCGAACTGGATGAAACCGGAGTTACAGTACAAAAGGTGCACGGACGGGGCTACCGGCTGTGCGAACCGGTACAATGGCTGAACAGGGACGCCATCATGATGCATCTTGGAAGAGAGGCACAAGGCTTTAACCTTGAAATTTTCGATATTGTCGAATCGACCAACAGTCTCCTGTTTCAAAAAATTCCCGGACTCGCTTTCCAGAACAACCCAGCCCATGTGATTGCTGCCGAACTGCAGACCAGAGGGCGTGGCCGGCGAGGCCGACAATGGCATTCCGGACTGGGGAACGCCCTAACGTTTTCCCTGCTGTGGCAATTTCAACAAGGTGCGAGCCTACTTTCAGGTTTGAGCCTTACGGTTGGCGTGGCAATCATACGCGCATTCAAATCCAACGGGATCGAAGGCGTTATGCTCAAATGGCCCAACGATGTGATATTCAATTTCTGCAAGCTGGCTGGCATACTCATCGAATTACAAGGAGATATGCTAGGCCCGACGACTGCAGTCATTGGCGTCGGAGTCAACCTCGATTTACCCAGGAATGTAAAAGCCCGGATCGACCAGGCAGCGACTGGCGTGTCGTCCATAAATGGAGTTATGCCTGACCGTAATAAACTGCTAGCCGCATTGCTGGTTGAGATCGCCGACGCTTTGAAAGAATTCGAACGCCATGGCTTTTCAGCATTCCGGGAGGAATGGACGAACTATCACGTTTTCGAGAAAAAGCATGTCACCCTTCGGCTTCCCGATGGTACCGACCTCAAGGGACTCGCCGACGGCGTAGCCGACAATGGATCTCTGCTGTTGAGGACCGCCGAAGGCATGCGAGGATACAGCAGCGGAGAGATTTCGCTTCGCCCGAACACGTAATGAAATCGTTCCTGCTGATGGTGGATTCAGGCAATACCAACGTCAAGTGGGGACTGTATGATGGTGATGGGCAGAAATGGCTGAAGCGCGGCGTAGTCCCTCAAGGTGACACGAAATCCCTGGAACGCGGATGGAAAGGCCTGCAGGAACCGTCCCGGATTATCGTTTCGAACGTGGCAAATGCACAGGCAAAAGAAAACCTTTCTGAATTATTTTCCTCCTGGTCAATCGAGCCTTGCTGGGTGAGCGCGTGCCCTTACCAGTGCGGTGTCCGCAACTACTATGAAGACGCCTCCCAACTCGGCAGCGACCGGTGGGCTGCACTGATTGCAACCTGGCAGCAGCAGCGGCAGGGCTGTCTCGTTGTGGATGCCGGCACCGCTACGACTATTGATGCACTCTCGGACACCGGAGAGTTTCTGGGAGGGATCATCACTCCTGGAATGGATCTAATGCAGAAAGCGTTAACGGAAAATACCGGCGCCCTGAAACTGGAGGGGGGAAAATTTCGCGATTATCCTGATCGCACTGCGGACGCCATCTACAGCGGTGCCGTACAAGCGATCGCAGGCGCTATTGAGCGTATGGCCGCGCTGCTCAATTCCACCCTCGGTCGCGAGCCGAAGTGTATTTTAAGCGGAGGCGCTGCGAAGCAGTTGCAACCCCATCTCCACGTGAGCACGACCGTTGTGGATAATCTCGTGCTCGAGGGCCTGGCGGTCATCGCCCAGGAAATTCCGGAAGCACAGCCGTAGCTCTCCCGGACAGTGATACCGTGCCCTTTGGTCAGGGCGACAAGTTGATAGCGTATGAGTGTTTTCCATAAAGCCGCGTTTTATACCACCGTTAACCGAATTGCCGACCTTCCCCCGGCGAATGGAATAGAAATTGCTTTTGCGGGTCGTTCGAACGCAGGCAAATCGAGCGCGATCAATTCGCTTGCACGGCAAGGACGTCTTGCCTTTGTCAGTAAAACCCCAGGGCGCACCCAGCATATCAATTTCTATCAGCTTGGAGGAGGACGTTTTCTCGTTGATCTTCCAGGCTATGGGTACGCGCGGGTCCCGGCCCCAATACGCAATCATTGGCGGCAACTGATCAGCACGTATCTGCAAACCCGCACCTCGCTACATGGAATGGTCCTCATCATGGATGCACGACACCCTCTCACCCCTCTTGACCGTCAGATGCTTGCCTGGTACGCGGCCACGCAAAAGCCCGTACATATACTGCTGGCAAAATCAGACAAGCTTTCGCGGCAGCAAGCGGAAAACACCCTCAAGGAGGTGGGCGCCTTTTTGGCTGAAAATTATCCTCAATGTACCGTACAATTGTTTTCCAGCCTGACTGGAAAAGGCGTGGATGAAGCTTCGGCTGTGCTATGCGCGTGGCTGGGCATGCAACCCGATGGAATCGGACTCGGTGGAATGAAAACGCAGGAAATGGAAAGCGGCGCAGGTAAAAACCCGGTAAAACCGGTTGCGAAAACGCCAGAAATAAAAAACCCCCGGTTAAAGGGGAATAAAACCGGGGGCAAACTACCTTAATTAGGGATTAAGGTACCCGCTCAGGGAGGAAAAGCGGGAGACAAATACACAACGTCTGGCAATAAGAAAAGAAATTTGAGTATAAGTTCCCGTTTTTTTATTTTTTTACCATTTTTATTGTAAAACTTTTTTATGCCTGCTTCGAGTCAGTTTCCTGAAAAAAGAATGAGGCGCATGCGCCGCGACGAGTTTTCCCGCAGGTTAATGCGTGAGAATCACCTGCGACCGGACGACCTGATCTATCCAGTATTTGTGCTCGATGGGCCGAGCCGTGAAGAGTTGGTGCCCTCAATGCCCGGTATCAAGCGGCAAAGTCTTGATTTGCTGCTGTATCAGGCTGAAAACTGCCTGAAGCTGGGCATACCGGCGCTCGCAATCTTTCCGGTCATCGACCCGTCTCTAAAAAATCTAAACGCTACAGAAGCGCTCAATCCAAAGGGTCTCGTACCGCGGACGGTCAGTGAACTGAAGAAACGCTTTCCCGAACTCGGGATCATCACTGACGTGGCCCTCGACCCTTACACCAGTCATGGGCAGGACGGTTTGATTGATGAAAGCGGTTACGTCATGAATGACGAAACGGTGAATGTTCTCGCCCAACAGGCACGTGTCCATGCACAAGCAGGCGCGGATATTGTGGCCCCTTCGGACATGATGGATGGCCGTGTGGCGGCAATCCGCGCGGCTCTCGAAGGGGCGAAATGCATTCATACACGCATTCTTGCCTACTCGGCCAAATATGCATCGAGTTTCTACGGCCCCTTCCGGGACGCGGTCGGCTCCGCCGCCAATCTAGGTACTGGCAACAAATACACATATCAGATGGATCCGGCAAATTCCGACGAAGCGCTTTGGGAGGTGCGACTGGATCTCGAGGAAGGCGCCGATATGGTGATGGTGAAGCCTGGACTCCCTTATCTGGATATCGTACGTCGCGTAAAGGAACAGTTCGGAGTGCCAACTTTTGTGTACCAGGTGAGTGGAGAATACGCCATGCTGAAGGCCGCCGCCCAGAACGGCTGGCTCGATGAAAAAGCGTGCGTGCTCGAATCACTGCTGTCTTTCAAGCGGGCAGGCGCAGATGGCATTCTGACTTATTATGCGATGACAGCGGCGGAGTGGCTAAGAACTGCCTAGTACTTTCCCAGGATGGGCCCGGTACAAACCTGATTGAGGCAAGCGTGCCAATACGCCAGCCTATTTTTCCTTTAGGGCCGGCGGAAAAACGATGCCCTTCCAAGTCATTTTCCTGGTTGTATCCCTTGTCTCACTCAGGAGTAGTGGTTGACGACATAGGCTCGGATCGTCTTTCATAATGCCGAGTGCCACTTTCAGGGCAATCCCAAAAGCATCGATAGTTAAGATTCAAGCTGGAGGGCAAAGACCGTGCTCGTAAATGCCTGCAAGGCGGCTGCGGGGCTTGGGTGTATGGATGATGAATGTTCATGCGCTGGGTGGAAGAAATACGCTTGCTGGAGCACGTGGAGCTGTCCCCTCGGCTTTCTCTTTTGCTATATTGCAATTACAACAACTGATTTAAAGACTCAAGGAGAAACAATGTCTGGCCATGACCAATCGCTCCAAGACCTGATCGAAGGCATCCGTTTCGCCATGTTCACCACTCGCAGTCATGACGGCGCTCTGCATTCACGACCCATGACCACTCAAGATGTAGACGCAGACGCTTCAGATGCAGGCGAACGCCTGTGGTTCTTTATGTCCCGCTCGAGTGAACCCGTAAGTGAATTGAATACTGATCCGAAGGTCAACGTCAGCTACGCCGATCTCGGCAAGGATGCTTATGTTTCCGTGTCTGGCATCGCGCGGCTTGTGGAAGACGCGGCGATAAAACAGCGCCTGTGGTCGAAAATGAACGAAATCTGGTTTCCGAAGGGCGTCGAGGATCCGGATCTTGCGCTCGTCTGTGTTGAAGTTGATGAGGCTGAGTATTGGAATGTCAAGGAGAGCAAGCTTGTGCAGATGGCGAAAATGGCGAAAGCGGCGATCACGGGCAAGCGCCCAACCGATATAGGAGAACATGTCCGGGTGCGAGGCGACTGAGCCGTGGACGTAAGCAGGAGTCATCGAATCCTCTTTTTGTTGCCTCCAGACTTTGCCTTTGCCGCTGCAATTACATCCCGCGCCACAAGTCCTGCTCCCAGGGCCACGAATACGGCAGCAAGTGATTTTCCCGAAAGACGCTTCTCAAATCCGGGTGTAAAGCGCTTGGGAATGAGATGGTAGTCGATAATATACGCCGCCGCTGTTACCGCGCCCGCGCCGAGAATCCGATTTGTCAACTGGACTTGATGAAGCGAGCCATCACGTGAAGGTATAGGTGAACGGACCTTTTGAAGGCCAATAGTTCGACCGCGATGGACAGGAGCACGTCCAAATAATTTTTCATACAGCAACGCCCAGAATATCCCTGATGCGTAATCAAGCAAAAAGCCCGTCAGCGTATATTTAAGTGACGGAGCGTTCTGTTTCCCCGCACGATCCCCCCAGATGATATGGCTTGTCGCGTTGAGGGCAGCGGCGTAAGAACCCGTTTCGCGCTTTCCAGCCAACGTTGCAACAACCGCAGTTGCCAAACCTGCTACAGTTCCAGACCTCATCGCCTTTCCAAAAATACTTCGCCCCGGCCTGCCTGCTCCGTTTCTTGATTCCATGGGTTTTTTATCCGCGGTTATTATTCACTCTATCCGTTGCGATATCAGGCGTTGAAGGCGGGAGAAAGTATCCCGTCTAAGCGATGCTCTGCATCCATGCATCAATTCTCGCTACTTCTTTATTTAAATTAATAAGAGCTTAAGAAAATTGCAAGATTTGGGAGGCGATTGGCAGAAGATATTTCATCAAGAAAATGAGCAGCACTCCCGCGACAACCGCGAATACTGTCTGGAGGCCTGACCGTACATGAGTGTTTGCCTGCCAGTTCGGCGTTGCCATCGCATCGAGCGATCAGCAGGGGGAAAAGGGGCAATACATCTCGCCTATTGAGTGAAGAATTCCTTTATGACATCCTCCACGGACTTCAACACTTCCTCTATTTTGTTTTCAGCTTCAGGCGGCAGTTGCTCCTCGAAGAAATACTCATTCATCGTCCCCTCGGGTTCCCGCAGACCCGTCGCAGGATTAATCCGGGCTTGGGTAATTCCGGGAGGCGGACTGTACGAGCCCATCGGAACGCCTTTCAGAGTTTTCCCCATGTAATTTATCCAGATCGGCAAGGCAGCATGCCCCCCCGTCTCATTGTTTCCTAAAGACCTCGGAGTATCAAAACCGATCCAGGCGACCGCAACAAGATCAGGCTGGTAACCACAAAACCAGGCGTCCATATAATTGCTGGTCGTCCCGGTTTTTCCCGCCAGGTCGCTGCGACCCAATTGTTTTGCCTTCGTCGCGGTGCCGCGCTGCACCACATCCTGCATCATGCTGGTCATGAGAAATGCGTTGCGCGGATCAATGATCTGCTTTGCACCCTGGCCAGCGCGAACGGGTTTCGTTTGCTCCACTGTGCGGCCCTTTTCATCCTCTATCCGCTGGATGAAATAAGGCGAAACGCGAAATCCCCCATTGGCGAATGCGGCATAGCCCACTGCCATCTGTATCGGCGTGACGGATCCGGCCCCCAATGCCATGGGCAAATAGGCCGGGTGCTGCTTGGGATCGAAACCGAACCTGGCTACGTAATCCTGCGCATATTGAACGCCCATGCCCTGCAGGAGGCGGATGGACATCAGGTTCTTGGATTTGACCAAGCCTTCGCGCATGCGTAACGGCCCGTCGTAATTACCATCGAAATTACGGGGCTCCCACTGATCGCTTCCTGTTTCCTCGGCTGTAAATGAAAGCGGGGCATCTTCGATGACAGACGCCGGGGTGAAGCCTTTTTCCAGCGAGGCGGAATAGATGAATGGCTTGAAGCTCGAGCCTGGCTGACGCCATGCCTGGGTCACGTGGTTGAACTGGTTCCGGCTAAAGTCAAAACCGCCGACCATTGCCCGGATCGCGCCGTCATGCGGATCAAGAGACACCAGCGAAGCTTCCACGAGCGGAAGCTGAACGATCTGCCACGCACCCTTGTCATTAGACCGCACCCGTATCAGCGAGCCCGGCTGAATGCGCTGTTTGCTGCTGTGCTTGCTGTCGAGAAACCGCTGCGCAAACTTGAGGCCGTCGCCAGTGATTTCAATGGTTTCTCCCCCCCTCCGGTACGCACGGACAATTTTCGGGTCGGCTGCGAGCACGACCGCCGCCTGGATATCGTCGCTATCCGATACTTCCTGTAGCGCATCTTCCAGAAACTCTTCCAGATCCCCGTTATTTTTTGGCAGTTGTATGAATGCCTCAGGCCCCCGGTATCCGTGGCGTCTGTCGTACTCGATCACGCCCTGGCGCACTGCGCGGTAGGCCGCATCCTGGTCGCCGCGGCGGATCGTGGTGTAAACCTTGAATCCCCTCGTGTAAGCGTCGTCATGAAAGCGCTCATGGACCGCCTGGCGCGCCATTTCCGCTACATAATCGGCGCGCATGGCAAACTCCTGGGACTCCCGCTTGGTTCGCACGGGCGTTTTTTCCGCCAGCTTGAACTCCTCGTCCGTAATGTAACCCAGCTCATGCATGCGCCGCAGCACATACAGCTGCCGCGTCTTTGCCCGCTTGGGATTGACAACAGGGTTGAACCGGGAAGGCGCTTTTGGCAAACCGGCAAGCATGGCGGCCTCAGCAAGGTTGATCTCACGCAGGGGCTTGCCGAAATATACTTGGGACGCCGCCGCGAATCCGTAGGCGCGCTGGCCGAGATATATCTGATTGAAGTAGAGTTCCAGGATTTCATCCTTGCTCAAGCTATGCTCGATCTTGAAGGCAAGCAGAGCCTCGCTGAATTTTCGAGTCAGTGTTTTTTCCTTCGTCAGGAAAAAATTTCGCGCGACCTGCATGGTTATCGTGCTGGCGCCCTGCCGCATCCCACCCGAAGTGAAATTGGAATAGGCCGCTCGCAATATCCCTACATAGTCGACCCCGCCGTGCTGGTAAAAACGATCATCCTCAGCAGCCACTATTGCCTGCTTGAGACTTTGAGGCGCAGCCGCGATCTTGACGAGTTCGCGCCGCTCTTCGCCAAACTCGCCAATCAGAAGTCCCTCGGCGCTATAGACGCGCAGCGGAATCTTGGGACGATAATCGGTCAGGACTTCAAGGGAAGGCAGCGTTGGTATCGTGACCAGTGCCGCAAAGCCCGCCAGCAAGATCCCGAGCAGAGCCAGGCCAAGAAAAGCGGCAAGCGCGTAAACCCAACGACGCGCTAGCATGGGGAAAAGATTTCCAAATGAAAACTCAATATGTACATATGCGATTATACCAAGCCACTCCCGCGCCTGACATGGAAATCCGCAAAGCTAACGTGTGTAAAGGCGAGCCCGGATGGAAGATCATCAGAGGTTCGAGGGGTATTATCGTGAGATTAGGAGTACTCTGGGATAATCGAAGCCCGATTGAAGGGCTTCAGAATAGGTAGCCGCCGGCTTTCGAGCGTGGCAACCGAAAGGAACAGCTCCGAAGGAACAGTCCCGATATGCTTGTTTTGGAAAACAGCTCAGGGAGCATTTTAGAAAAGCAGCGACGGGTTTTTTGTAACAGCAACCAGTACAATGTAAAAAAAAGCAACCTGTGCCGCAATCCAGTAGAGGATTTTCGTTTTACGCGTTTTCCCGAACCTCAATGCCATCATCCCCAGGCCGATATAAGCCAGCAATCCCGCCACCTTCGCGCTCAGCCAGGAATCATGTATGGGATCCTGCTGTATCCATACCGCCAGCGTCACAGCGCTCGCAAGCAATACCGTATCCACCACGTGCGGGGTTATCTTTACCCATCGCCGCTTCAAGGTCGGCGAGCCGCGTATCATCCATATGCTGCGCAAGGAAAACAGCAGATAGCTGATCACCACGCTCGTGATGTGAATCATTTTTATTGCTGCGTAGCTCATGCCTGCTCCTTACACCTACATCATCCAGCCATGACTGCCTGCCACAGCCCCGGCAGCAGCTACAAGGCTGATGCTCAATAAAATCCAATGCATCCGCTTCATCCGCCTGAAGGTCTTCGCAGGATCGCGGTCGGCAGCGTTATTAAGCTGCCGGCGCAGCACGAACGGTTCCACCAGGAAAAGCATCAGCGTAAAGATCACCCATACAAAAACCATGGCGTGCATCCACCAGAACCTCAATTCCGCAAACCGGCCCCACGCGTCGAGCACATAAACCATGTAAAAACCGCTCAAGCCAACCAGAAGCGTTGTAAATCGCGCCTGCGGCGCAAAACGGCTTTCAATCTGACCGAAGAAGCCTATGCGTTCGGATGCCGAATTCATTTGTGCCATCGCGGGTATCAGAATTGTTGTGACCATTGCGACGCCGCCTATCCAAAATATCACACCAAGAACATGCAACACTCTGGCGAACACGAATTCATCCATAAAATGACGGCCTTTTTATCTGCTGGGTTTGCCTTCCGGCGCTTTCCTGCATCAGACCCCGCTCCCTCGACTAAATTCAATCTTGCATCACAGTCATCGAACTGTATAATGCCGCCAACCCGCAATATCCGCGCTGGCCGGGCGCGGCCTCCAGCCAAGGGATTTTGGGAATGAAACCGGGAGAATGGCCGGGAAGCCTAAGGGCACTGTTTTCAACTGCACCTGGGTAACGCCTCCTCTCATATATTCGCTTCCCTTTCCCGCATTTTTTCGCTAGCATATAGTGGTTGTGCCGCCGAATTACACGATTTTCAGCATTCATTTTTACGTTTCGGTCCGCAATATTCCCTTTTACAATACTTTTGAATGAGAATCCCATGAGTCATATTCATGCTGTTTCCGATGGAACATTTGAAGCCGAGGTATTGCAATCGGGTATGCCTGTGCTCGTGGATTACTGGGCCGAATGGTGCGGACCCTGCAAGATGATCGCGCCCATTCTCGATGAAGTTGCGAAAGAGTACGGCAACCGCCTGAAAATCGCCAAATTGAATATCGATGAAAATCAGGCGACGCCATCGAAGTACGGCATCCGGGGGATCCCCACGCTTATGCTGTTCAAGAATGGAAACATTGAGGCAACGAAAGTCGGCGCTCTGTCGAAATCGCAACTGACTGCTTTTATTGACAGCCACATCTGAACTCGCTAACCTATCGCTGTCTCCCTAAAGCGGAATCCGTTCGATTCGCCGCTTCTAAAAAATTCTAGCTCCACCCCATCAGCTTCACCCCAACGTTCGAAGCGTCTTACGTTTTCCTGTTCTTCACCCGCGAGTTTCGCTCATGCATTTATCCGACCTCAAGAACTTTCACGTCACTGAACTGGTAGAGATGGCCATCGCCAACGAAATCGATGGCGCAAACCGCCTGCGCAAGCAGGATCTGATTTTTGCTTTGCTCAAGAACCAGGCGCGGAAAGGTGAAAGCATTTTCGGCGAAGGCACGCTGGAAGTGCTGCAGGACGGCTTCGGTTTCTTGCGTTCCCCGGATACGTCGTACCTCGCAGGCCCCGATGATATTTATGTCTCGCCAAGCCAGATCAGGCGTTTCAATCTGCATACCGGGGATTCGATAGAAGGCGAAATTCGAACCCCCAAGGATGGAGAACGGTATTTCGCCCTGGTGAAGGTGGACAAGGTCAACAGTGAGCCGCCGGAACACTCCAAGCACAAGATTCTTTTCGAAAACCTCACCCCGCTCTTTCCTACCGACCGATTACAACTCGAACGCGATATCAAGGCAGAGGAAAACGTCACCAGCCGCATCATCGACCTGATCGCCCCTATCGGGAAGGGGCAACGCGGGCTGCTGGTCGCAAGCCCCAAGTCGGGAAAGACGGTCATGCTGCAACACATTGCACATGCAATCGCGGCCAATCATCCCGACGTCATACTCATGGTTCTGCTCATTGACGAGCGTCCGGAAGAAGTGACCGAGATGATCCGTTCCGTCCGTGGCGAAGTCATCTCCTCGACTTTCGACGAGCCGGCGGTTCGGCACGTGCAAGTCGCGGACATGGTGATCGAAAAAGCCAAGCGACTGGTGGAGCACAAGAAGGATGTCGTGATATTGCTCGACTCGATTACGCGGCTGGCCCGCGCTTACAATACAGTCGTCCCCGCATCCGGGAAGGTATTGACCGGCGGCGTGGATGCCAACGCATTGCAACGTCCCAAGCGCTTCTTCGGCGCGGCGCGCAATATCGAAGAAGGCGGGTCACTCACCATTATCGCCACCGCACTGGTCGATACTGGCTCGCGCATGGACGATGTGATCTACGAAGAATTCAAGGGAACGGGCAATATGGAAATCCATCTTGACCGGCGCATGGCGGAAAAACGTATCTATCCCGCGATCAATGTCAACCGCTCAGGCACCCGCCGCGAAGAACTGCTGATCAAGCCGGACGTGCTGCAGAAGATTTGGGTGCTGCGCAAGCTTCTCTACCCAATGGATGACATGGAAGCAATGGAATTCCTGCTTGACAAGATCAAGGCAACGAAGAATAACGCAGACTTTTTCGATTCGATGCGCCGCGTTTAAGTCTGCCAGATTCTTTACACGAATGCAGTAGGTGCATTGTTCGCTTTACGTCGTCTATTGCCAAATGGGGAGTGATTGTAGGATAATCGTTACTTTTTCCGCTCGCTGCCTCGTTTTGCCGAACGGAATAGCTGGAGCCAAATCTATGAAACCAGGTATTCATCCAAATT
>DASSHJ010000218.1:0-2407 GCA_035692965.1 Nitrosospira sp.
AATGCAAGCAGGCCGGCAGGAATCAGGGCAAGGATAGGGCCGATATTGGGAATGAAGGTAAGAATGGCAGCGAGGATGCCGAGTAGCAGCGCGAGCTCGATGCCAAGCAGCCAAAGTCCGATTGCTGTCAACGCACCCACCGCAAACATGGCAGTAATTTTTGCGAGAAGCCATGACTCAAGGGCAGATCCGATGCCATGTAATACTTCTTTGGTGCGGGGGCGACCAGTTTGTGGAGCGAGCTGGATCAAGCCATCGATATAAGTACGAGGACTTATTGCCAAAAAAATGCCGAGTACGAGGAAAATCAGGAAGCTTCCGAGCGCCCCGAATGTTGAAGCGAATACTGTCGCTATATTGCTGCGGATATCGGAGCCGTCCGGAGTCATTTTTTTAAGCGGCTCTTTATGTTCAAACAGCTTTCTGGTCCATTCATATTTGGAAATTTGCTGCCGGATTTGATCAACTGCTTCAGGGATGCGCTGCAGCAGCCGGTCAATTTGCGAGGATACCTCAGGAGCGATCGACCAGATCCCTCCCGCAACAATCAGCGCCAGCGTTAATAAAACGATTGCGAGAGACCATTTTTCAGGAAAGTGCGTTTTTTGGCTGATCCATCTGCTGATGGCATGAAGAAAAACAGCGAGCAGGATGCCAGCGAAGACAAGAAGAAAAACGTCCGCGGCTTTCCACACCAATACAACGACGACTGCGACAAAAGCGACGACCCCAGCCTGAATCAAAGTCTTCGTGGCTACCACTTTTCCTTTTGTTTCGGCAGAATGTTTTGTATCCATGCTAGATGGGAGGGATTGTTCTCCATTTGGATCAGCTCTTTCCGTTAGTCTCCCGGCTACCAGGTTTTGCCCTGCAACAAGCAACAGCGCAACGAAAACAAATCCCGGTGACAGGCCAATACTTTGAACGACAGCGGTTTTAGGCTTGCGTGAGGAAAGAAAGTGTCAAGATGCGGCAGAAGAGTTCCAAGCTCACCGGTGCTGTGATCTGCGAATGGCAATCTTTTGCAAAGCCGCTGAACGACGCGAAAAAGCGGTCATTCTATTTATAGGTTAGCCAAAAGAAAACGCAAGCCGGGCATTGAGAATATCAAATACCGCTGCTCAATTTAAAATACGGGACAGGTAGCCGGGTGAACACCATTTTTGCTCACCATTTTCCTGATTTTGGATGATCGCCAACGTATACCAAGGCGCGGGCTTATAGCAGTTTTCTGGCTGGGCAGCATACCGCCCTCTCCTACTCGCGGACTCCCCTTCCTTCAGGGCTTATAAAAGGCGGTTGCGAAATAGCCAGGCGGCCAGCGGCAGCGTAAGCGCGGAAATGATGACCAGCGGGACAAGGTCATGGATAACCTCGAACAGGCCGACACCTTCCAGGTAAACGCGTTGCACGAGATCAATCGCAAAGCGCAGCGGGTTGAGCAGGGTGCCGACCTGAAGAAATTGCGGCATATTTCGTATCGGGGTCGCCAGCCCGGACAAGAGAATCAGCGGCATGATCAGCATGAACCCATAGAGCATGGCTTGCTGCATGTTGGCTGAAACCGCGGAAATGGATAGTCCGATTCCTACGCTTGCGATGGTGAAAAACGTGAGCCCTGTATAGAGCGTTGCCAGCGAGCCTGCCATCGGTATCCTGAACCAGAGCAATGTGACCAGCAGCACGATGGTGGACTGAACCAGGCCCACTAAAACAGTCGGTATGGCTTTTCCAATCATGATCTCCGTCGGGGTAAAGGGCGTCACCAGTAGTTGGTCAAACGTTCCATTTTCACGCTCGCGGGCGACCGACAGTGCCGAGAGCATTAATGTTTGTATCATGCTCAATGATGCGATGAGGCCGGGCAAGACATTCCAGCGGGTCTCAAGATTCGGGTTGTACCATGCGCGCCATTCAACCGAAAGCGCAGGCACGCCCTGACGGGCGACGTTGTACGAATCGATGATTGTGCCCACGTAGCTTATGGCCGAGCCTGAGGTATTGGAATTACGTCCGTCAAGGATCAGCTGCACGGGTGCGGACTCGCCCGCGTTCAGTTGATCCTCAAATCGTGGGCCGAAGTGAATGACCATGAGTGCTTGCCGAGAGTTGATAACCGGGGCGACATCCTCCTGAGTTCGCAATGTCGCTACCCGATGAAATATGCCTGTGCTATCCAGGCGGGCAAGCACCTCCGTCGAGGCAACGCCGCGGCTCTGATCGAGCACTGCGTACGGGACATTCGAGAGATCGAAGGTAGCGGCGTAGCCAAACAGGATGCTTTCAATCAACGAAGGAACGATCAGGATTACCCGGTTAGCTGGGTCCTTGAGGATGGCCAGCAGTTCTTTACGGCACAGACTCACAATGCGAAGGAAAAAGTCGAGCATGGCTTAACCCTTTAACC
>DASSHJ010000219.1:0-4398 GCA_035692965.1 Nitrosospira sp.
TGTGCGGCTCAATCGGCCAAGGTGATCAAGCGGCAGAGCGCAGACAAGGTCATTGTGGACAGTACGGTACAGGAGAAGGCCATTGCCTATCCCACGGACAGCAAGCTATTGAACCGTTCCCGGGAACAACTGGTGAAGCTCGTGGCGCAAGCCGGCATGGCGCTGCGCCAGAACTACAATCGCATAGCGCCCAAGCTGGCAGGCAAGATTGCGCGCTACGCCCATGCCGGACAATACAAGCGCATGCGCAGCCACTTAAAGAAGCTCAAGACCCTGGTGGGCCGAGTCTGGCGCGATGTGTCGCGTCAATTATCCAAGGCCCCGGAGCATCTGAAGCCCAGGATTGTTGACTTGCTGCACAAGGTGGAGCGGCTGCTCAAGCAGCAGCCCAAAGACAGCCACAAGCTCTACAGCCTGCATGCGCCGGAAGCAGAGTGCATCGCCAAAGGCAAAGTGCGCCAGCCTTATGAGTTTGGAGTGAAGGTCTCAGTGGTCACGACACACAAGGAGGGGCTGGTGGTGGGTATGCAAAGCTTCCCGGGCAATCCCTACGATGGACATACCTTGCATGCAGCTCTGAAGCAGGTGGAAATGCTGACACAGCGGCAGCCAAGGGAAGTGTTCGTCGACCTGGGCTATCGCGGCGCCACCGTCCCGGCTGGGGTCAAGGTCTACCACCGCAAACTCAAGCGCATCACTGCTAGGCTTAAGCGGGACATCCGGCGACGCAGTGCCATTGAGCCTGTGATCGGGCATATGAAAAATGATGGCCGGCTGCGCAGGAACTGGTTGAAGGGCACACAAGGCGACGCCTTCCACGCCCTGCTCTGCGGCTGCGGACACAACTTGCGCATGATTCTGAGAAAGCTGCGGCTTCTTCTCGCCCTGATTTTAGTCCGGTTACATTGGCAGGCCGCCGATGACGACAAAGCCAACCATCGCCTTACCGCTGCTTATGCCTGAAAATCGAATTGTTCAGAGCTGACTCAGTATCATTCTTTCTCAAGCTAAGGAGAAAGGGCTGCAGTAGACGGCTGCAAGAAAGGGCTAAAGTATTTTATTTGCGGTTGCGGTTGTATGCGTAAAGCTTCAGGCACGCCTTACGCAAGCTCGCTTCATTTATTGTCTCCATGCCCTGTGACGCCAGATAGTTGCTCGACTCGTTCCTCGCGTCCTGCCGCATTATCTCTTGCCCGTGAAGCTGCTGCAGCTTCCGACCAGATGTGGCGTAGCGCGTCCCACATACTGCCGCGCACGGTTGTAACGTAAAGCCCATTGTCCCCCAGCCCGTTCACGAGTCTCCGGTGGGCCTTGCCCAAGTTATGGTAGGGCATGCTCATGAATAAATGGTGGGTAGCATGATAGCGGAGGCCGACCGGCGCCCAGAGAGCAGTAACGAAAAAATGTCCGGGAACATTGATCGAATCGAGATATTGCTCGGCAAATTCCATTCTGCGATCGGCAGGATTCCGGTAGGCGTGTGCACCCAACGTTCGCAGCGAGTTTATGAAAAAGACCAGCATTGCGATGACGTACCAGAAAACCAGGACTTTATAAGTGAGCAGCCCCAAGGCAATGAAGCTCATGATCGCCGTAATATAAACAAAAGCGGAAAACTCCTGCAAGCGCCAGTGAACGTCGTTGCGAATAGCATCTGGCGCGCGGATGTAATTCATATCGATCGTAAGCGAAGAGGCGCGCTCCCAAACCAGCTTGCGCAGCGGGGGAATCAGGTAGGAGAGAGGGGTGAGTACCAGGAATCGGATAATAAAGAAAATCGGAATTAAAAACGAAAACATGACGTATCCCACCATGGCAACCGGACGAAGGGTCGCGAAGGGAATATATTCTCCATCCCCGGCCGTACCATAGACGTCGGGTTTATGATGGTCGCTATGAACGCCGTCATAGGTAAAGGATGGAATCAGCAGCGGTATTCCGCAAATCAGGTTCCAGACGAGCCGGAAAAATTTGAAGGTGCCCTTTTTCAAATGGGCCAGCTCATGGATGAAAATAGCGGCCCGGTAAAACGCGAATGTGGCGACAACGATTGCTAATACCTGGGAGATGGAAAATGAATCGGACGTGAGTATCACCACGAAGGCCGTCCATCCCAGGGAAATATGGAAAAGGAAGTCAAGCCAGTAAATCCGCGGGTCAGGAGTCATGAGGTCGCGGACAAGCCCATGCGCTTCCCTCAATGGGAACTTGTGTGCAGACGTGGTCTGGGTCATCTGGGAGAGCCTCGCAGTCGGGTTTCAGGTTGAGGGTGCGGTCCGCTCTAAAGTACTTGCGATAGTAGTGCGAGGGGATTCCATTGTTGAAGCGCTCTTTCCTGAGAATTCAGACAAAAGGTCGCGTTTATTCAAATACTTCAGCCTCGGCAAGGATAACTGCCCTGGAATCCTTTTCTGAAACGATAGGCTGGCCTCCCGCCTCGACTGGCCATGATATCCCGATCGTTGGGTCGTTCCATAAAATGCTGCGCTCGAAACCGGGACCATAGTAATCTGTGGTTTTATACAGGAAGTCTGCCGTATCGCTCAAGACATAGAAGCCGTGGGCGAATCCGGGGGGTATCCACAATTGCCGGTGGTTATCTTCGCTGAGTTGGACTCCGAACCAGCGGCCAAAGTTTGGCGATGACCTGCGAATGTCTACCGCGACATCAAATACTGCGCCGCGCACCACCCGCACCAGCTTGCCCTGCGGTTGGCGGATTTGGTAGTGCAGGCCACGCAACACTCCTTTCACCGATCGGCTATGATTGTCCTGCACGAAGCAGACGTCAAGCTCGACAGCCTGATGAAAATCCTTCTGGTTAAAGCTCTCGAAGAAAAACCCGCGGGCATCGCCGAAAACCTTCGGCTCGATAACCACCACGCCTGGGAGCGCGCTAGGAACTGCTCTCATTGGCTCTCATTGACTCTTCGTTCTTTCAACAGCCGCAGCAGATATTGTCCGTAACCATTCTTGACGAGAGGCTCGGCCAACTTCTCGAGTTGTGCAGGGGTAATGAACCCTTGGCGATAGGCTATCTCCTCCGGGCAGGCGACCTTGAGGCCCTGCCGGTGCTCAATGGTCTCGATAAAATTACTGGCTTCGATCAGGCTTTCATGGGTACCTGTGTCCAGCCACGCATATCCCCGTCCCATGATTTCGACGCTGAGTTGGCTACGTTCGAGGTAAATCCGGTTGACATCGGTGATCTCGAGTTCCCCCCGGGCAGATGGCTGGAGAGTGGCAGCAATGTCCACTACCTGATTGTCATAAAAATACAAACCGGTCACGGCATAGTTGCTTTTCGGTTGGGCTGGCTTCTCTTCGAGAGAGGTAACCCGGTCGTCGGAATCAAATGCCACGACACCATACCGGTGAGGGTCATGGACGTGGTATGCAAATACAGTGGCGCCTCCCTGCCTTGCCATCGCTCGCCGGAGCTGCATGTGCAAATCATGCCCGTAGAAAATGTTATCGCCCAGCACGAGCGCACTAGGGCTGTTTCCAATAAATTGTCTGCCGATAATAAAGGCCTGGGCCAAGCCATCCGGGCTCGACTGTACCGCATACTGCAGGTTCAGGCCCCACTCGCTTCCATCTCCGAGAAGCTGCTCGAACCGCGGGGTATCAATTGGGGTGGAGATGACCAGGATATCGCGAATGCCCGCGAGCATGAGCGTGCTCAGGGGATAATAAATCATCGGCTTGTCGTAAATCGGCAGGAGCTGCTTTGAAACCGCCTTGGTTACCGGATACAGCCGGGTGCCGGAACCTCCGGCGAGGACGATGCCTTTACGCTGGGTCATACTGATTCTCGAGAATTTCTGTGAGCATGCGCGAAACACCTGTTTGCCAGGGGGGCAACGTTAAGCCGAACGTTGTCTGTAATTTCGTTATGTTCAAGCGCGAGTTTTGTGGACGCCGGGCGGGCGAGTGGAATGCGTCGGCGGAAACAGGCAGGACGTCGGCCGGAGCAACGCTTAGCTTTCTGCCGGTCTGCCTGGCGAAGTCCAGTACAAAGCGGGCATAGTCCCACCATGAGGCTTCGCCACTGGTGGCAACGTGGTAGACGCCCCCCACGCCTCGCTGTTTCAGCGCTGTGCGAACGACATGAGCGGTGACATCGGCGAGCAAATCCGCACCGGTGGGAGCACCAACCTGATCATCAACAATCGTGAGGCGATCCTTCTCCCGAGCAAGGTAAAGCATTTTTTTTGCGAAGTTTTCTCCACGCCTGGCGAAAACCCAGCTCGTGCGAAAAATCAAGTGATTGCAGCCTGAGTCAACAATCGCTTTCTCGCCTTCCAGCTTGGTCGAACCATAGACATTCAGTGGCCCTGTTGGATCAGTTTCTACCCAAGGTTTGATCCCACTGCCATCAAAGACATAATCGGTCGA
>DASSHJ010000220.1:0-6642 GCA_035692965.1 Nitrosospira sp.
GTAAGACGCAGATAATCTCGAACAGGTTTTGGCGAATTCAAAATATCTCCGCATTTCAGCGTTTCGCTAAGCGCCCGCCGCGCCATCTCCAATACCGCCTGTAACTGCGCGTATTTGGCGGGACCCATTCCCGGGGTTTCACAAAAGCTGCCATGGTCTGCGGCAAAAAGTCCAGTCAATCCCTTGAAGCGCCCGAGTAATTCTCGTGCGAGATCGACTGCACTTTTGCCTGCGATGCCCGTTCGCAGGAATATCGCGAGCAATTCGGCGTCGGTCAGGCTTTCCGCGCCATTTTTGAGCAACCGCTCCCGCGGTCGCTCGGACTCGGGCCAATCTGAGATTGCCATAACCAGCTAAATTTGGATGAGTAAGAACGGCTGGGAACTGTAACAGTTCAACTTGGGTGGCGTTCTCTGTAATAAAATAGGTTTTCCCTTCAAATTCAATTTGCTCTCGTATAGAGCTTCCCGGCATGCAACTTCAAATCCAATAATGAAACGCGTTCTCCTGGGGTTGACTGGAGGAGTGGCTGCTTATAAGGCGGCAGAACTGGCACGTATTCTGGTTAAAGAGGGTATGGATGTTCAGGCTGTGATGACTGAATCTGCCTTACGTTTCGTCGGGGTCGCCACATTGCAGGCATTAACCGGCAAACAGGTATTAACCAGGCTTTGGGATTCGGGTGTTGCAGGGGGAATGGCCCATATAGACCTTTCGCGAGCGACGGACCTTATACTTGTTGCCCCAGCCAGCGCCAACTTTATTGCCAAGCTTGCTCATGGGCAGTCTGATGACCTCCTCTCGACATTATGTCTCGCCCGGGATTGCCCATTAATGGTAGCTCCGGCAATGAACCGGCAAATGTGGGAAAACCCCGCGACCCAGCGCAATCTTGCCGCTTTGCAAGGGGATAGCATCCTGATACTGGGGCCGGCAGCCGGCACGCAGGCTTGTGGTGAGGTCGGGATGGGTCGCATGCTGGAAGCGCAGGAGGTGGCGGAAAGAGTCCTCGCTTTTTTTCAGCCAAAACTCCTGGAAAACACGCGCGTACTCATCACCGCAGGGCCGACCTACGAGGCGATCGATCCGGTTCGCGGAATCACAAACTCAAGTTCGGGGAAAATGGGTTACTCGATCGCCCGTGCGGCACTCGACGCAGGAGCGGAAGTTACCCTGGTCTCCGGCCGCGTATGCCTCCAACCCCCAGCAGGAGTAAAATTCGTTAGTGTAGTGAGCGCGGAGGATATGCTGGCAGCAGTAAAAGATGAAATCCCTTGCGCTGATGTTTTCGTGAGCGTTGCCGCGGTAGCGGACTATCGAATAAAGAACCCCTCACGGCAAAAAAACAAGAAAACGGACCGGGACATAGTGCTGGAGCTCACGCCTAACCCTGACATCCTGCAATATGTGAGCGGTCTTCCCAATCCGCCTTTCTGCGTGGTCTTTGCTGCAGAAACCGAAAACCTGGATCAGAATGCCGAGGAAAAGCGCCGCAACAAGAAGGTGCCGTTACTGGTCGCCAATCTGGTGCAGGATACCGTGAATTCTGAAGAATGTGCGCTGACATTATTCGACAGTGGCGGTCGGCGTCATTTGGCGAAGGCGCCAAAGATCGAGCAAGCCCGGCATTTGATCAAACATATTGCAGACTGCATAAAAAACCGCGGGACTTCCGGCATGTCATGGTAAAAATCGATTTAAAAATTTTTGACGAGCGCTTGAGAAAGCAGATGCCGGCGTATGCGACACCCGGCTCGGCAGGCCTCGACTTGAGGGCCTGTATTGAAAATGCCATGACGATAGAACCGGGTGAAGCGTGTCTCATTCCAACTGGCATCGCAATCCATCTCAACGATCCGGGCCTTGCTGCAATGATACTTCCGCGTTCCGGACTCGGCCACAAGCATGGAATCGTGATGGGAAATCTGGTGGGGCTGATCGACTCGGATTACCAGGGACAGATATTCGTATCCTGCTGGAATCGCAGCCATGCCCCTTTTCATTTGAGTCCCATGGAGCGGATTGCACAGCTTGTGGTCGTCCCGGTTGTACAGGTGGCGTTTAATATTGTTGATGACTTTCAGGAAACTCAGCGCGGAGCAAATGGATTTGGCAGTACCGGCAAGCACTAGCCCGCTCTTGATTATCTTTTTCCTGGGTCTTTTGTTCTCGGCGCCGCTTCGCGCCCAGATGCCGACGACTCAACTCAATATTTCCGGGCATGCCCTCACCGTAGAAATTGCTCATACCGAAGCAGCGCGTTCACAAGGGTTGATGTTCCGGCGATCGATGGGAGTGAATGATGGAATGCTGTTTATATTTCCTGAAGCTGGAAACTTCAGCATGTGGATGATGAATACTCACATTCCACTGAGCGTCGCCTTCGTTGACGAAAAAGGGATCATCCTCAACATCGAGAATATGTCGCCTCGTACAGCGAATGCGCATCGCTCTGCCGGAGCCGCGAAATACGCCATCGAAACCAATATCGGCTGGTTTGCGAAGAAAAAAATAAAGCCCGGTGACCGGGTGACGGGGCTTGAGAAAGCGCCCCCCGCAGAATAAGGCTATCGGATGGCGCTCGGGGACACTATCTCATTCCTGGAAGCATTCCTTTCATGCTTCGCAACATCTTCGACATTCCCCCCTTGCTCATCATTTTCATCATTTTCTGAGCTTGCTCGTACTGGGCCAGCAAGCGGTTGACTTCCTGCACAGAGACGCCTGCTCCCGCCGCAATGCGCCGCTTTCGAGATGCCTTTAGAATTTCCGGTTTCGCACGTTCCTGAGGCGTCATGGAATCGATAATGCCTTCGGTACGCCCCATGACCTTGTCGTCAATCTTTACATTTTGTGCGGCCTGGCTCAACTGGGCAGGCAGTTTATCCATCATGGCGCTCATTCCGCCCATGTTTCTCATCTGCTGAAACTGCATCTTGAAATCGTTCAGGTCAAAATTTTTGCCCGATTTCATCTTTTTAGCGAGCTTCTCAGCCTCTTGCTGATCGACGCCCCGCTGGGCTTCTTCAATCAGCCCCAGCACGTCGCCCATGCCAAGGATTCGCGAAGCCATTCGCTCGGGATAAAAAGGCTCGAGTCCGGTAATTTTTTCGGCCACTCCGGCAAACTTTATCGGTTTGCCTGTGATGCTGAGAACCGACAGGGCTGCGCCGCCCCGCGCATCACCGTCGAGTTTTGTAAGGATCACGCCTGTGAGAGGCAAGGCTTCCGAAAAGGCCTTCGCCGTATTCACCGCATCCTGTCCTTGCATCGCATCGACAACAAATAGCGTCTCAATCGGTTTCAGCAGCGCTTCCAGTTCCCTGATTTCTCCCATCATGGCTTCGTCGATTGCCAGCCTGCCTGCCGTGTCCACTATCAGAACGTCATAAAAGCGGGTTCGGGCAAAGCTTAGCGCGGCAGTTGCAATATCTTTGGGCTGTTGTCCTTTGTGGACGGGGAAGAAGTCCGCGCCGGTCTGGCTAGCCAGAATTTCGAGCTGATGTATGGCTGCAGGCCGATAAGTATCACAGGAAGAAAGCAATACCTTTTTCTTCTTGTTATCGATCAGCCACTTTGCCAGTTTTCCGCTGCTGGTGGTTTTGCCCGCGCCTTGCAACCCAGCCATGAGAATAACCGCGGGTGGAACGGTGGACAGATTGATTTCCGCCTTTCCTCCGCCCATCAGAGTAATAAGCTCCTGCTGCACCACGCCAATAAACGCTTGTCCCGGCGACAGGCTGTTGATGACTTCTTTTCCAATCGCCTTTTCCCTGACCCGGCCGATAAATTCCTTAACCACCGGTAAGGCCACATCGGCTTCGAGCAGCGCCATGCGAACTTCACGGAGCGCTTCCTGGATGTTGCTCTCGGTCAGTCGCGCTTCACCCCGAAGGGTCTTGATGACGCCAGAAAGCCGGTTGGTAAGATTGTCGAACATGCAAAATGCCTCTCAAGAAAAATTCGTGTAGACTAAATAAACA
Source organism: Nitrosospira sp. (assembly GCA_035692965.1). Lineage (GTDB taxonomy): Bacteria > Pseudomonadota > Gammaproteobacteria > Burkholderiales > Nitrosomonadaceae > Nitrosospira. Next base: position 3,984 of record DASSHJ010000220.1, read on the forward strand.
CTTCATTTTAATCCCGCAGGATCAATGTCCGGTATTCTAGCCTATCTCATTGCCTCTCTGATGTATGGGCTGATTGGTTGGCATTTCTGGCGCACCCGTTGGAAAGGCGCGGCTAAAACTGGCGCCAGCGCCGCGAGCAACGGTTGGGAGCGTTACGCCATTCTCGCGCCTTTGCTAATACACGGGTTCACGCTTTACGAGTCTGTGTTCGCCGGCGTCGGTCTGAATTTCGGTGTGGGAAGTGCTGTTTCCTCCATTGTATGGCTTACTGCCACTATTTATTGGCTTTCCGGTTTTTTCTACAAGCTGGAAGGGCTCCAAGCTCTTGTGGCGCCGGTAGCCGCGGTGGCTGTGCTGCTTCCGCTGGTCTTCCCTTCGCTGCGCCCATTGGCCAACACCGAGTTTCCCGCATTCAAGGCTCACATCTCGATCGCCATGCTCGCATACAGCCTGCTGACCATCGCAGCACTTCACGCCTTGCTCATGGCAGTGGTCGAACGCCGTCTGCATCATCCCGCCATGCCCTCAGTGCTGACCAATCTGCCGCCCTTGCTGGCAATGGAAAGCTTATTGTTTCGCGTGATCTGGGTAGGGTTTATCCTGCTCACGCTGACGCTCATCAGCGGTATCGTTTTCTCTGAAGAGGTGTTCGGTCAACCGCTCAAATTTACCCACAAGACATTGTTCGGGATCATTTCCTGGTGCGTGTTCGCGGCGTTGCTGGCAGGCAGGCAATTTTACGGATGGCGCGGTCGCATTGCCATCCGATGGACCCTGGCCGGATTCTTTATTCTCCTGCTGGCTTATCTCGGCAGCAAATTCGTACTGGAAGTGATACTGCGGCGCTAAACGTGCCCGCACCGGCGCCCCTTGCGGCTCCAAGCTCTTGAAATCCCGGAGCAGACGTCCTATGTCACATATTCTGATATTTCCGTAAAAGGTTTCTCTTTTGGAAGACATGCCGTTATACGTGCTACTGATAGCACTGGCTGCTCTGTTGATTTTGTCTGCCTTCTTTTCCCTCTCTGAAACCAGCATGATGGCGATCAACCGTTATCGCCTGAAGCATCTCGTGAAACAGGGAAGCAATGCCGCTCGTCTGACTACCTCCCTCTTGTCGAACACCGACAAGCTTCTCGGCGTGATCCTCCTGGGCAACAACTTGCTGAATGCGGCGGCGGCAACACTGGTGGCGGTGATTGTATCCCTGTTCTTCAGTCACAATGAGCTTGCACTCTTCTTCGGCACAGTCGGCGTGACGTTCGCCATACTGGTATTCAGCGAGATCACCCCAAAGGTTATCGCGGCGGCTTACCCAGAGCGTATCGCGCTCGCCTCGAGCTACGTGTTGAACCCGTTGCTGAAGATTTTTTCGCCAGTGGTGTGGTTCGTCAACCTGTTCGTTCAGGCGTTGCTTGTAATACTCCGGCTGAATCCCAGGGCGCAAAGCGAAACGCAGAAAATCAGCCTTGAAGAGTTGAAAACCCTTGTCCTGGAGGCGGGACACTTCATACGTAAAAAACACCAGACGGTGCTGCTCAATCTGTTTGATCTCGAAACCGTCACCGTTGACGACGTAATGGTTCCTCGCAATCAGATAGAGGCCATAGACCTGGATGACGACGACGAAGTGATCCGCAATCAAGTTCTCACCTGTTATCACACTCGCCTGCCGGTTTATCGGACAACTCTCGATAACGTCGTCGGCATCATTCACGTACGCAAGGTTCTCAACCAGATGAGAAGCGGGGAAATAACGGCTGCCATACTGGAAAGAATCATGCGCGATCCGTACTTTATCCCCTCGGGAACCCCCTTGTTCTCTCAACTGCAACTCTTCCAGGAAAACCGTGAGCGCGTAGGGTTGATCGTAGATGAATACGGAGACTGGAAAGGATTGGTCACGCTGGAGGATATCGTGGAAGAAATTATCGGGGAATTTACAACTCACGCTCCCTCGCAAGTCGGCGCATTTATCAGGCAGGCTGATGACAGCGTTATCGTGGAAGGCAGCAGCCTGCTTCGGGACCTCAATCGCAAGCTCGGCTTGCATCTGCCGCTTGGGGGGCCGAAGACGCTTAACGGACTTATCGTAGAGCATTTCGAGGATATTCCAGAGGCTGGCACAAGCCTAAAAATTGCCGGCTATCCTATGGAAATCATTCAGACCCAGGACCGGGTTGTTAAAGTGGTTCGCATTTTTTCTATCTTGCCCCCCGCGCACGAAATGGTAGAGAACTCGGAAAGTGACCTGCCCACAGCCTAGGGAACCTCTGAACAAGTCTTCGTGAAGCGCGTTGCTGGTAAAATCGGGATGATCACAAGGCGCGCGATGCAGGTCGTAGCTTGGTCTACGATGCCAAGGAGTGCAACGCGGTGAGCGCGCGATTTTACCGCAACCCATGCGGGACGAGGCTTTGCCGGTGGTCTGCTTTGTCAGGCTCCTTGCGAAGGGGATCGACCATTCGCTTCGTCGCCTTTCGCGCATCCCATCCCGCAAAGCCGTCGTCGCGCTCACCCGGACTTATTCAGAGGTTCCCTAGTAAATCATGCTTGATACAAGCGCATAGGAATTACGGTTTTTTAGAGGCCGATCGAATGGCTGGATCAGATGTCTTTTAGCCATCTGTTGCATGATTCTCCGGTTTTTTTCATTTCC
>DASSHJ010000221.1:0-12580 GCA_035692965.1 Nitrosospira sp.
GCTTTGGCGGACTTCTGATGACCTGGAGCGACTCGGGCGACCGCAACATCAACAGCATTGCCGGGGCCGTGATACCGGTATTTACCAAGCTTTAGGAGAAGCACCTTGGGCAACCCCGATCGGGGCTGCCCAAGCGCAACCCGGGTATACGACACGGATACCGAAACACGGACACCGGTCCGCTGACGTCAGACGACGAAAGTGGATCGGTGTTTTTTTAAGTGGATATAAATGAAGACTAGCCGGGGCGCAAAATCAGCGCATTATTTGTATCGCAGTATTTTGTATAATGGTCACGCTTTTTTAAGCAATCCTTTTAAGCAATCTTGTCTTTGCATCCAGTGACTTCCGACAGCATTGCAATGAAGCGGGTCAACCCGCTTGCAGTTGAGCCATGACAATCACCACAGTGAAGCGGACAGGGGTTGCGATATTCGTCCTGGCATGGGCCCTGGCGAGCGCCTTCCATTCCGCGACGGTGCTTGCGCATGGAAAGGAAACCATGGAAGAAGACAGCTGCACGCGCCGCGTGGGCGACAGCATGGTTCACCTGAGTGCCTACCAGCCGCAGTTCGATGCCAGCGCCCAATACTGCACCGAAATTCCCAAGGGCGGAGAGACCTATCTCGTGATCGACCTGGTCGACCAGGCCATGCGCGAGATGCCCATCGGCATACGCGTGATCAAGGGAACGAGCGAAGCCGAAGACGAGACGGTGAGCCTGCAAAAGCCAAGCTATCACCCTGATGGTGTCATTCGCGGCGAGCTTAACCTCGACCAGGGCCTCTATACCGTCATCATCACCGCCGAAGGGCGCCCGCCGCTGCGCTACCAGTATCCCCTGCGGGTGCAGATGATCAACTATGCCCAGATATTCCGCACGGCGGTGGGCCCGCTCATCGCGCTGCTGCTTCTGGCCCTGTTCGGATACAAGATCATGAAATCCGATCGCGTGCAGCGCTGGCGCTCGCGCCGCTCATGACGCACATGGGAACCAGGCGATACAGGATCTTGCGCGCGTTCATCCCGTATCCTCTTGTCCAAGCAATTTTTATCCTCATATAGGCGATTCTGACGATGTACCAAAAACTCCTCAAACCTGCCCTTCTTGGCCTGTTTTTATCCATGAGCCTGCCTTATGCCATGCAGGCGCACGCCCATGGCGGGCTCTCGCTGGCCGATGACGTGTGCAAGCTCACGATCGGCCCCTACACCATGCACTTTACCGGCTACCAGCCCGAAGCCACGCAGGAGAAGGAATTCTGCGAAGACATCCCGGCCATCGGGCGCACCGTGGTGGCGCTGGACTACATTGAAGAAGCCCTGCGCCCCCTGCCCACGGAGGTGCGCATCATTCGCGACACCGGCACCCCCGATGTCGATCCTGCCAAGCTGGACGAAATCACCATCCTGCACATTCCCCCCAAGGTCTACCCGAACGGCTCGATCACCTTCGAATACAACTTCCCGCAGCCGGGCAAATTCGTAGGCCTGGTGACGGTGGGCGACAAACAGGAATATGTCTCGCGCTTTCCCTTCTCGGTGGGCGAACCCAAGGGCACCTCGCCCTTCCTGCTGGGGGTCCTGGCGGCTGCGGCCGTGGCTGCGGTGGTATTCTTCCTGCGCGGGCGCAAGCCGGCCAAGGTGAGCCCCACCTGAAAGCTGTGGCGCTTGAACGAGACGGGGTGGGGCAGCGCCTGGCCTGACGTGCTTGACATGTCAGTACCTGCCCCAGCAGTACCTGAACCATACTGAAACGAAGGAGTCAAACGAATACCTGTGTCGTTTGCAGGGGCTTGAACCCGGGCTTATCCAGCCTCAGGACTTGCTCGAAGCCATCCGGATGAACCCGATTACCCAGGGATCGGCCTGGCCACCCAAGTGCACGCACCCTGGAGCCACACGCTAATGCGCAAGATGTTTGCATAACGAGAAGAAGCGGTAGACAGTAACCAAACGAGGAGCAAGCAATGCAATCATGGAGGGTATCGGCCCTGATGCGGGCAGGCAGCAGTTCTGTCTTCAGTTTTGTCTTCACTTCCGTCTTCAGTCCCGTCCTGAAAGGGATCGCGATGAGCGGCATGCTCGTCATGGCGCTGGCGGGATGGCTCTACAGCGCGCCTGTGAGCGCACACGCCATGCTCACCAAGGCCGAGCCTGCGCGGCGCGCCCAGCTCACCCAGCCGCCTGCGCAGGTGCGTCTCTGGTTCAACGAAGAAGTTGAAAAGGACTACGCATCGCTCACCGTCACCCACGCGGACAAGCCCGTGACCGATGCCAGGCCCAGGCTTGCCGAAGATGATCCCCGATCCATCGTCCTGCCCATGCCGGAACTGTCCCCCGGGAAATACACGGTGAAATTCCGGGTGTTGTCGGTGGACGGGCATGTGGTTGACTCCTCCTACGACTTTACGGTAAAGAGCAAAACCCAAGCCAAATGATCGAGGTCGTCGCAACGCTGTTTCGCTGGTTACAGCTTGCGTCCAACATGATCCTGGTGGGCGCCTGCGTATTCCTGGCGATTGCCGGCTCCTTCCATTCCCCCTGGGTGGGCCGCCTGCAGCGCGCGCTTCCCTGGCTGGGACTCATCCTGCTGATCGGGCTGCTGGGCATCCTGTCCACCACCACCGCCCAGGCCACCGGCATCAGCGAGAACGCCTGGCATCCTGGTGCCTGGCTTGCCCTCATGCAGAATACCCGCATGGGCCATATCTGGGTGGGGCGCGCCGCCTGTGCCGCCGTAGTATTGGTCATTGCCTGCTACCTGCGCTACAGCGAGCCTGCGCGCTGGAAATACATCCTGTGCGCCACCGCCGCATCGATCACCCTGACGGTAGGCGCCCTTGCCAGCCACTCGGCGGCCGAAGACCTCTCGGTCGTCTCGATCCTGCCCTACGCCTTGCACATCATCATGGCAAGCGTATGGTTTGGCGCCTTGCCCGCCTTTCTGGCGGTGTGCTTCGTCTGCACCGAGCCTGTGAAGAAAGAGGCGCACCCCGGGCTGCAAACCGAGGCCATCGCGCGCATCCATGCCCTGTTCCAGTCGCGCGAACAGGCCATTGCCGCAGGCGCCACGGCGCTCAAGCGCTTCTCCACCATGGCCCTGCCGGTCATGCTGATGGTCATTGTCACGGGCGTCATCATCACCGACCGCATGGTCGATACGAGCTACAGCGGGCTGGTGGCCACACGCTACGGCTGGCTGCTCGATGCCAAGATTGCGCTTCTCGGGGTCGTGCTGGTGATTGCCGCGCGCGCGCGCTCCACCTGGCTGCCCCTGCTCGCGCAAGCAGGCAATAGCGAAAAGGCGCAAGCCGGCGGACAGAAGCTCAGGAAATGGGTGAGCTTCGAATTCCTGCTGGCCATGGGCATTGTGCTGCTGGCCACCGTTGTGGCCAATACCGTTCCTGCCAAGCACGCCTTTATCCAGAACTGGCCCTACTCCTTCCGCTTCTCGCTTGCGGCCACCTGGGGCGATCCCATGGTCAACACCCGGGTATACATCGGCATAGCCCTGCTCACCGCCGCCATTGCCGCCGCCTTCTACGGGCGCAGGCGCTGGAGCAGGAAGGTTTATATCAGTGCCGTGATGGCGCTGGCCACCGCCGCTCTTGCGGTGGGCCTGCCCCCGCTTGCCGTGGATGCCTATCCGGAAACCTACCGCAAGACCCCGGTGCCCTTCGACACCATTTCGATTGCCAACGGCTCGGCGCTCTTTGCCGAGAACTGCGTCGCCTGCCATGGGCCGCAGGGCAAGGGCGATGGCGTCATGGCCAAGAGCTTTGCCAAGCCGCCGGTGGACATGCTCACCGAACCGCATACCGCCAAGCATACCGCAGGAGACTTCTTCCACTGGCTCACCTTCGGCATTCCCGATACCGGCATGCCGGTCTTTGCCGACAAGCTCACCGAAGAAGACCGCTGGGATGTGGTCAATTACCTGCACGCCATGTCGCGCGGCTACCAGGCGCGCCTGATGAGCCCGAAGGTCAAGCCGGAGCAGCCCCAGCCCAACATGGGCCCGCCCAACTTCTCCTATGTCGCCCAGGATGGCTCAAGCGGCACGCTCAAGGACTTCCGCGGAGAAAAGAACGTGCTGCTCGTCCTGTTCTCCTGGCCCCAATCGCGCGAGCGCCTGCAGGAGCTCAAAAACATCCAGGCCCAGCTTGCCCAGGCCAATACCGTGCTGCTTGCCGTGCCCGAAGACGATCCCACCCCGCAGCAGATGGCGCAGCTCGAAAAGCTTCCCTTCCCGGTGGTGACCCAGGGGGCCCACGAGATCGTGCCAAGCTACGCCCTGTTCCGCAGAACCTTGTCCAAGCCCGATCTTCTCGGCGAAGGCACCCTGCCGCGCCACATGGAATTCCTGATCGACCGCTTCGGATACTTGCGCGCGCGCTGGATACCCGAAGCCGATGGGCCCGAATGGAACACTACCGGCATGCTGCTGCAACAGATCGCCCAGCTCAACCGCGAAAAGGAAATACTCCCACCCCCAGGGGATCATGTCCATTGAGCAGCATTGAGCGGCATGAGCGGAGAAGCTTGCACAAGGTGATCGTAGGGCGCCGATGAGTCTGTATTTTCAATTCCCTACCCCGTATTTCTTCAAGGAGAGAAAAGATGCACAAGTTACTGGCCGCCGTATTGGTCGTTACCGCGACGGCCGTCGCGCTGCCCGCCGGCGCACATTCCGAGCAGCATTTCGACAACATCGATACGCCACACGGCGGACAGATGCGCATGGCGGGACCCTATCACCTGGAGCTCGTGACAAAGGACAAAGAACTCGTCCTCTACGTGACGGATCACGGGGATAACAACGTGTCAACCGAAGGGGGGGTCGGCAAGGCAACCATACAAAAGGGCAAGTCGAAAGAGAAAACCGCGATCAAGCTGGAGCCCGCCGGCGAAAACATGCTCAAAGGCAACGGCGAATTCACCCTGACGCCCGAGACAGTCGTCGTGGTATTCGTCAAGCTACCGGACCACGAAGCGCAGTCAGTGCGCTTCACTCCACTCAAGCCAAAGGGAAAATCCACCAAGAAGACCCAGCCGGCAAAAAGCCAACCCAGCGGCTCGGGGGAGCATGACCATCATCACATGCATCATTAAGATCGGGCGGTATTGACCGAGCCGTTGCACGACGATTCATTTTGATGTCGGGCCGGCCACACGCTTCCGGGTTGGCTATGGCTCCCAGCTTCTATGTTTCCAGCGCTGTCGCGCCGTCAGCTAGTGCAGCATCGCGCCCTCGGTCCACGTTGACGCTACTCAGGATGAATAAGCCGATCACGAAATATACGCCCGAGATCAACATCGCAAGGCGATGATCCCCTCCCGAAATCCAGCTTACCCACCCGTAGGTAACCGGCCCGAGTATAGAGGATAGCTTTACCGCGAGACCCCACAATCCAAAGAATTCGGCCCGCCTGGAGTTTGGGCTGAAGTACCCGACCAAGGCCCGGCCTGCTGATTGCGAGGCGCCCAGACAAAGGCCGGCAACGTTCGCGGCTGCCCAGAACATCGTGCGGGTTTCAGCCATCCAGGCGAGCAGTACCATGATAATCCACCCCACCAGCGTCAGCGCCATCGTGGGAATATGTCCCATCCTGTCCTGGAGATTGCCGAAAGCAAACGCACCGGCGGAGGCTGTAACGTTAACTACAAGTACGAGAATCATCGCGTCCTGGGTGTTGAACCCCATCACTTGTTGGGCATAGATTGCGGCGAGTGTGATGACTGTCTGGATGCCTGCCTGATAAAAGACAAGGCAGACCAGAAAACGCGCGAGATCCCGGAATTTACCGGCATGCCGCACAGTGTCCCTCAAGCGGGCAAAGGATTCGCTCAAGACGCTGCGGCTGCCCCGGTGGGGCTGCGGCAGGGCGCGTTCCTTGAGATAAAGAAAAGTCGGCAGGCTGGAGAGCGCGAACAGGGCAGCGGTGATCAGCATCGTGACGGGAACGAACTGTTCAGAAGGGAGTCCCCGCTCCTGTGCCCAAGTCACATATGCCAGCGAACAGCCGAGGCTCACGAGCCCGCCGAGGTAACCCAGGCTCCACCCCCACCCCGAGACCTTCCCCAGCGCGCTCCCCTTCGCCAGCTCGGGCAAAAACGCGGCGATCAGGTTTTCACCCGTACCGAAAAAGAAATTGCCAAGTACGATGAACGTCATGGCCAGCCATAAATCTCCCGGGCCTGCAAAATATAGCAGCGCGGTGAATACCACGCACCCCACGGTGCTGGCAAAAAGCAGCTGCTTCTTCGCGCCATAGGCGTCAGCATAGGCTCCGAGCACCGGCGCAGTAAGGATGATCAGTCCGTATGACAAGCCCAGCGACAGCGTCCAGGCAAACGTGCCCCAGCTCGCATTCTGAGCAACTACGGCGACGAAATATGCGTTGAATATCGCCGTAATGACAACGGTGGTATAGCCGGAATTTGCGAAATCGAACATCGCCCATGCCCACACCTCACGACGGCTGACACCGGCCGTCAGTGAAGTCTCTTTATTCGCGGCATGCATGATTCAGGCCGAATATCCGAACAAGCTGCATCAAAGGGAAATTTCCGGAAAAATCAGATCGGCAAGCTCAAACGCCCGAATAGCCCTTACCGGGGATCGTTAGTGGCGCGATCGCCAGGAGCTGCTGGGTCAAGGGGAAATGTGGCGCCGTTTTACAAGGAACGCGAATCAGCAAATCGATGTGGACACTCAATGTTTCAGATGCCCCGGATCGCCGCAGACATTCACGAGGACGCCGATCAAGTTTAGCATACCTTCCATAAGCACATTCACGTGCTCCTCGGTCGGCTCAGCCGTTTGCAGGAAAGAAAGGGTCTCGTCGACGGGGATTTCACCTTTCTTGATCTGATGATGCGCAAGGTTCAAGGCAAGCAAGCGCGCGCACTCGGCAAGCTGATCTTTCGTTGCCTTTTTTATAAGTATATTGGCCAGCTCATATGTTCCGTCCAAAGCTGTCGTATCGATCATAGAAATTCCTGTTCTTTTAAGTTACTGACACCTTTCCTTCCGCCCGGCCCCGGTATTCTTCCCAATCGTTGGTCCGGGGGCTACTCGCCCCAGCGACGCAAACGAGCGGCTACTCAACACTTGCGCCACCCCTCGAACCGGCTTTGGACAGTGATTCCAATGTGCTATGTTAAACGCAATAGCAGCATTTACTATTGGACTGAAGTACGTATTGAATGGCGGGACGGTTAAAATTAGCGTCGATCGAACGTCGTGGAGCGATATTCCGAAGTCATCCGCCCCGCAGAGCGGAGGCGGAACGGCTCAAGACACGTGCCCATTTAACCAGCTTAACGCCAGGAGTGCCCATCTGGAATCCCGTGCAGTAGCTCGGTCTTGAACGGAGGCGGTACCAAGTGCTCCTTTTTCGACCTCAATGCAATGAGAGCAGATCCTGGCCTGCGGGATGCGCACGGCGCGTCCCGCCCACGTGAATAGACTCACTGCCAGATAACTTACATCAGAATTACATCATATTGCTCCTGAGTATAGGTCCCTTCGACTTGAAGACTGATCGGCTTGGCAATGAAATCCGCCAGTTGCGCCAGGCTTTGGGACTCTTCATCAAGGAGCAGGTCGATCACCTGCTGTGAGGCGAGAATGCGAAACTCGCGGGCATTGAACTGCCGTGATTCCCGCAGCAGTTCACGCAGGATTTCATAGCACATCGTCTGGGCAGTTCTTATCTTGGCGCGCCCCTGGCAGGTGGGGCACGTCTCGCAGAGTATATGCGCCAGGCTTTCACGAGTGCGCTTCCGGGTCATTTCAACCAGTCCCAGTGCAGTGAAACCGTTCACCGTCATGTGGGTCCTGTCTTTCGCCAGCGATTTCTTGAATTCCGCCAGCACGGCATTTTTATGCTCGGAGTCTTCCATATCGATAAAATCGATGATGATGATGCCCCCGAGATTTCGCAAGCGCAACTGACGTGCTATTGCCTGAGCCGCTTCCAAATTTGTTTTGAATATGGTCTCGTCAAAGCTGCGGACACCGACGAATCCGCCTGTATTGACGTCGACGGTAGTCAGGGCTTCGGTCTGATCGATAATGAGATAACCCCCCGACTTCAGATCGACGCGCCTGGCAAGTGACCTTTCGATCTCCTCTTCCACCCCGTATAGGTCAAACAACGGCCGTTCCCCCGCATAGTGGTCGATCCGGCCCATCACTTCCGCCATATACACTTCCGCAAATCCTTTCATTTTCTGGTAAGTCTCCCGGGAGTCGACCAGGATACGGACGGTATCATCGTTGACAAAATCCCGCAGCACGCGATAGCTCAGATTCAAATCCTGGTACAGCAATCCGGGCACGGCTGCAGAAGATTTCTCCCTGATGTCGTTCCATAGCTTGTGCAGATATTCAATATCTGTCTGCAATTCCTGCTCGCTCGCTGCTTCCGCCATAGTGCGGATGATGAAGCCGCCTTTTTCGCCCGCAGGCAGCAAGTGCCTGAGTTTTTCCCGCAGCGATTTTCGCTCCGTTTCATCCTCTATTCGCTGCGAAATTCCAATATGCGCGACCTGAGGCAGATAGACCAGCATTCGGCCCGCGATGCTGACCTGGGTCGAAAGCCGCGCGCCTTTTGTTCCGATCGAGTCCTTGATAACCTGCACAAGGATGTTCTTCCCCTCGTGCAGCAGCTGCTCGATAGGTTTGTCGGCGTCTTCGCTCTGACGCAGCCGCCAGATATCCGCCAAATGCAGAAACGCAGCGCGTTCCAGCCCGATATCGACGAATGCCGACTGCATCCCTGGCAGCACGCGAGTAACGCGACCGTTATATATATTCCCGACAATCCCGCAGCTGCTGGTGCGCTCGATGTGGAGCTCCTGCACGGCCCCCTGTTCGATAACCGCTACCCGGGTCTCCTGTGGCGTGACGTTGACGAGAATTTCGCTGCCCATGAGTGACGAGTGAATTTTAAGTAGCAGGCTTAAGGGAGCAGGACTATTCCAGCCCCTTCCAGCAATTGCGCAGTTTCGTACAAAGGTAATCCCATAATTCCACTGTAGCTGCCGGAAATGCGCGATATGAAAACGGCAGCCTTACCCTGAATGGCATAAGCGCCCGCCTTATCATAAGCTTCCGGCCCGCTCAGGTAGCTAACGATCTCCCGGTCACCCAGTCTTCGGAATTCGACCGTCGATACCGACACCCGCGTATGGATATCGCCATTTTGAGCAGTGACTGCTACTGCGGTGAATACTTGGTGAGATCTCCCCGACAACATGCGAAGCATGCTCTCGGCATCAACGGCGCCTTTTGGCTTTCCGAATACACTCTGATTTATTGAAACGGCTGTGTCAGCGGCAAGGACAGGAAGATGCGCCCATCCTCGTTCCAAAACTCGGGCATACCCGATTCCGGCTTTGGTACGGGCAATACGGCAGACATAATCGCCCGGAGGTTCTTCCCTCAGGCGGGTTTCATCCACGTCCGGTTGCCGCGGCGGCGCCTCGCGCAGCAGCAAAAGGTCGAATTCAACCCCTATCTGCTTCAATAACTCGCCGCGTCGGGGGCTCCGTGAGGCAAGGTAAACGCGCGTCGAGAAATGGGTCAAGGTTGAGGAAATCCATGAAAGCGGATTCTGCTACCAACCATGGCGCATCCTCTATCCTCGGTGATAGGGATGTCCCTTGATGAGCGACACGGCGCGGTAGAGCTGTTCCGCCAGCAGTATTCTCACCAGCCCGTGGGGCAGCGTCATGTTCGAGAGCGAGAGGACTTGATCCGCCGAGATCTTGATTTCGGCATCCAGTCCATCGGCACCCCCAATGATGAACGCGATATCCCTGCCGTTTCTCATCCATGCTCCGATCGCCTCTGCAAGCTCAATCGTCGTCAGTTGCTTCCCGCACTCATCCATTGCGATTTTGAGACAGCGCGGGGTCAGGACGGTTCTAATACGAATGGCTTCGGCATTCAATAACTGATCAATCGATTTGCCCTCGCCTCGCTTTTCCGGTTTGATCTCTATCAATTCGATACAAGCTTCCCGCGGCATGCGCCTTGCGTATTCGCTGAACCCGTCGGCCATCCACGCTGGCATCTTGTGTCCAACGGCGCAAACCAGGAATTTCATCGCCTATTCGGAGTCGTCTGGCCCCGGCTTCGCCACTTTCCTCCTTCTTGGAGCGGGTAGAGATGCCTCAGGGGATGCGTCCTCTATCTGCTCAGGATGATCTTTCTGCTCGGCCGACGGCTCGATCTTCCGGCGCCCCAGAGCGGCCGTACTGACTTTTCGTGCCTGAGCCCATAATTCTTCCAGATTATAATGAGACCGCACAGCCGATTGCATGATGTGCACCAGCACATCCCCCAGGTCAACCAGGACCCATTCGCCGGCCTGCTCGCCCTCTATGCCATACACAGTGCCCCCACCGGCTTTCACCTTCTCTGCGACGTTGTTCGCAATCGCCTTCGTCTGGCGGTTGGAGTCGCCGCTTGCAATAATCATGCGGTCACACAAGGTTGTCATTTTGCTTACATCAAGTATTTCGATATCACGCGCTTTTATTTCTTCCAGCGCGGCAACGATGGTTTTAACCAGTTTTGCAAGTGTCATTGGGTTTCCAGATAAAGCTGGTTTGCTAAGATATAGTCGAGCGTTGTGTCGGGCAGCAGATAACGAGCGCTTTTTCTCAAGGAAATTCGAGCACGGATGTTCGTTGCCGATATATCCAGCAGGGTTGTCGGCGCAAGGAAAACCAGGCCCTGGGGCACGCGAATGAGGGCGCGGGGGTTCAGGACCCAGCGGTTTTCGCATTCCACCCTTAACTCGTCTGGCAACGCATGGGTATCTTCAAGCAGGGGATGGCCCGGACGCGCAGCCACGATAAAGTGGCAAAGCCCGAACAGTTCACGCCATTTTTTCCATTGGGCGAGCTTGGAGAACGCATCGGCACCCAGCATGAAGCATAGAAAGACCTCGTCCCCGAGTTCCTGCTTCATTTGGCGGAGAGTGTCGACACTATAAGTGATTCCTTCTCGTTGGGTTTCACGCACGTCCAGGCTAAATCTTGAATTTCCCTCAATCGCAAGCCGGATCATCTCTACCCGGTGCTGAATCCCGGCGACAGGGGGCTGTCGCAAGCGCGGAATTGCAGCAGGCACAAAACACATTTCAGCCAGCCCTGCCATTTCGGAGATCTCTTCGGCGACCCGGAGGTGTCCATAATGAATGGGATCAAAAGTACCGCCAAAAATACCGGTAAGCCTGAACCCCACGTTAACCATTTATCCGGCATGCTCATCGATTGGCGCAGGCTTGCGCATATCCGCCTTCACAGCAATACACGGCGCATGTCCGCCAGGACCTCGACAAGATGGGAAGTAAAGCGGGCAGCGGTTGCGCCGTCGATGACTCTGTGATCATACGAAAGGGACAGAGGCAGCATCAGGCGAGGAACGAGGGTTCTGTCCCGATAAACGGGTTTCGTCGCGGCACGGGATACGCCCAGGATTGCAACTTCCGGCGCGTTGATGATCGGTGTGAACCCTGTGCCGCCAATACCGCCAAGGCTCGAAATGGTAAAGCTTGCACCCTGCATATCGGTGGCCTTAAGTTTCCCTTCGCGCGCAAGCGCGGCAAGGCTTGCCATTTCGCTTCCAATGGCGATCACGCCTTTTTGATCGACATTGCGTATGACCGGGACAACCAGTCCATTCGGAGTATCAACCGCGAATCCAATATGATAATAATTCTTGATCAGGAGGTTCATATCCCCGTCATTGCTTTCAGCCCCGCTATTGCTTTCAAGCGAGGCATTGAACTCCGGAAACTTTTTCAACGCCGATATGGAGGCCCGCATCAGGAAAGCCAGGATAGTTACCTTGACGCCATCCTTTTCCGTTGTCTCGTTGGATTCCTTCCGCAACGCCTCGAGTTCGGTGATGTCCGCCTCGTCGAACTGCGTCACATGCGGAATCATTACCCAGTTGCGGTGGAGATTGGCGGCCGAAATCTTCTTGATGCGGGACAGTGGCTTCACTTGCACGGGGCCGAATTTTGCGAAGTCCACCTGCGGCCAGGACAAAAGGTTAAGTTCCGTCCCGGCACCCCGTGGCTTAGCCAGCTCAGCCTTGACAAAGGCCTGAACGTCTTCCTGGAGTATGCGGCTTTTCGGTCCCGTACCTTTCACCAAACCGATATCGACCCCGAGCTCCCGCGCAAATTTTCGGACGGAAGGGCTCGCATGAGCGGTCGAAAAAGCGCGCTCGCTGGAAGGAGAAGAAGGCAGGGGTACCGGTGGGGGCTTGGGTGCACGAGCGGGCGGAGGAGGCGTTGCGCGACTGATCTCGGCCCTGGCTTCCCCCCCGCGAGGTGCGGTGTCGGAACCAGAGGGCTGCGACGGAGCAGGCTGCGGGGTCGAAGCCGGTGCCGCTGCCGCTGCCGATGTGGAGCCAGGCTGTGGAACCGGGGCGGCCTTGTTTTCGTCTCCCACTTCCATCCGAAGTATAGGCGTGCCTTCTGAAACCTTATCCCCCGGTTTTATAGAAATTTCCTTGACGGTGCCGGTGAAGGGGGAGGGTACCTCTATT
>DASSHJ010000222.1:0-3677 GCA_035692965.1 Nitrosospira sp.
GGGTATTGATCCCGGCCTGCTCGATTCGCGCACCGCTGAGGAGTTGGGATACCTTGCCAGGCGTCCCGCCTACAGCGCGATGTCCAGCAAGAGGGGCGTTCTCCTTCCCGCCCTGGATAACGCCATCGACCGCTATATCCATATCAAACGCGATGAAATGGTACTTGCGTATCCGAAGCGGAAAGCGGGGGCGAGCTGAGAGACAAGCAGTATCCCCTTCAGGTTTTTGTCATAAGGGCAGTTGCATGACGCGCTGCCCGTTTTTTTTGCTTCACGTACTTCCTGTCCCTTCGCTACACCTTTTGTTTCACATCTGATCTTGCCGGGCCGGGTATTCCCGTCATTGTAACCTGAGGCCGCCAGCCTGCGCCGCCTCCCGTTTTGTCTGCCTGCCCCGCTGGCTTCTACCCCCCAAAGCCGACCCTACTTCATCATCCTTGCTTGCTTGCTTATTAATACAACAGCATATTTCTGCTGGATTTTCTAGCGCCCTGTGTGTGTTCGCGAACAGAGGCATCAAGGCACCTTCTTTATTATTATTGTCATTCGGTGACTCATCCATATTCCGCGAGGTTCCCCAATGAATGACATCAGCATGGGATGCATTTTAATGTTAACGGCATTTTTACACACTCTGTTGCATATAGATGTCGAGGCATGAGGAACCGCTCGCTACTGTGATCAACGGGCTGACAGGAGGAAAAATGAAAGGCTTACTCAGTGTATCAAGTGGAAGCAAGAAGGTTTGGGCTGGCGCAGTTGCGGTGTTGATTTTCGGATTGGGCGGCGCTGCTTATGCGGCAGGTGGCACTTCCGGCAGTGATATGTCGCGGAGTAGTGGAGACGGAGAGGGTTCTGGCCGAACTATGGGTGGTGCGCCCAAAGGAAAGGAGCCGAGCCTGGGCAGCCAGCGGCCTGAAGACCCGATACGCGTTCCGGTTCAGCAGGCAAGGCTTCGGGAGCGTCAACAGGAGAAAAGGGATATAGCAATCTGAGAGGGGATAAAGGCGGAAAGGGCGCGGGCAATACGACGACAACGAACGCTGTCCCTGCGAAGGACTAAACCAGCGAGAGACTAAACCAGGAGGATACAATGGCACTTAACCTGTTTGATGATAAAGGCTGTCCGCTTGACAAGCAGCAGTTTACCTGGAAAGAGATGGTGCAAACACCGATCAGCAAGCTGGATGATGACGCGTTTACGCGCGTTCGGGTGATCCTGATGAACGGACAGGAAATGGAGGCGTTGCGCTTCTCGCATTCGTGCGCCCGCATGAACGATCAATATCGGCTGCCGCTGGCAAAGGTTCGGCGTATCGAGCAGCATCAGGCTACCATGGTGAACGGCTTGATCGGCGCAGACCACTCCACTCTGGAAACCACCATAGGCTATGAGCAGGTCGCGATCGAGGTGACCGCGGCTGTGGCCCAAGCGGAACCCGATGAGTACCTGGCCCAGGTTTACCGGTTTGGGATGCTTGAGGACTTTGACCACCTCTACCGCTATAGCGCGATGCTGGACCGCCTCGAGGGAAAAGATGCGAACAACATCACTCAATGCTACACCGACATCGTTCCGGGCCGTCCGACGGTTATCGAGCATCGGGCGCCCCAGGACGACCTGCGCAACCACTACGATCGCACGAAGGCCCAGCCGATCTCCAAGCTACATGCCCTGACGATCATGGCGGCCGAACAGCAAACGCAAAATTTCTATCTGAACGTGGGGCCGATGTATGCCGACCCAGTCGCGCGCCAGCTCTATACCGAGATTGCCTCCATAGAAGAGCAGCATGTCACGCAGTATGAGTCAATCATCGACCCCAACGAGACGTGGCTGGAGAAGTGGATGTTGCACGAGGCCAACGAGGTTTACAACTACTACGGATGCGTGCAGCAGGAATCCAACCCCCGGATCAAGGCGATCTGGGAGCGCTGTCTCGACTACGAGCTGGGGCACTTGCAGGTGGCGATGGAAATGTTCAAGCAGCATGAGCGACGCGATCCTGCCGAGATCTTGCCGGCAAGTTTGCCTGAGCCGATCAAGTTTGAAAGCCAGCGCGAATTCGTGCGCAAGGTGCTGCACCAGGAAGTGGATTTGCGCGCCCGCGGCACGCAGTTTGTGAACAAATCACAGGAAGGGCCGGAGTCCAAGCAATATCGCGAGCATCTGAACTCGTCCGGGTCCCCAACGAATACCGTCGCTGCCGGTTATGAATGGACGCCCGGAACCGAACTGGTGCGCGGCGCCGGGGTTTCCTACACGGAGAACGCCAAGGATAAGGAAGTCACCCATTAATCCGCCGAAGATTTCAGGAGACAGACAATGGAAAAAAGCACGGCTTTAGGAAAGAATCGTACGGGGATAGACATGTCCCCGATAGACGCGAAGGAAATGGTGGCGCTGTCAAATTCCACCCCCCCTTCATCCCCGGGAGATGCGCGCGACATTGCAAAAATGCGCGGCGAGTATATCTCCGAACATGACACTCTCGGGTCCATCCCGCCGCCGGGCACTCTGAAAGGAGTGGCGAGCACGGCAATGAAAAAGCTGACCGGCAAGAACCCGGAGGCATTCATCGACAAGCTCGGATGCCGGCTCGCCTTTGAACGAACTGGTGTGCGGCTGTATGAGGCGCTTATCGCAAAATGCTCGGCCGGCGCGGTGGGGGCGTCAAAGGTTTCGCTGGATACGTTATGGGAGTTTCGCAACCAGGAGTTGCAGCACTTCAAACTGGTGGAAAGTGCAATTCGCTCGATCGGGGCCGATCCGACGGCACAGACGCCCTCTGCCGACGTTGACGGCATGATTGCGCTGGGGATCGTACAGGTACTCACCGAACCGCGCACGTCGGTAGAACAATGCCTCGACGCCATGCTGACTGTAGAGCTCACCGATCATGCTGCATGGGAACTGCTCATCGAATTCGCGACCAAGATGGGCATGGAAGATATGGCCCGGGATTTCCAGGGAGCACTGCAGCAAGAGGAGAACCATTTACGGCAGGTTCGGCAATGGTTCCGGGATTTGACGTTGAGCGACGGCGGCGTTGAATCGTAAATCGTGTTTTGAGCAGAGCCCGGCACGCAAGATACTCGCGTGCCGGAAAAGTCCTCTGCCGTCAGATTTCAAATAATTTTCCACTAAAAGACTGCGGGCGAAAGAAACGCGAGTTTGTATATAGCCGCCCGAGGAAGGTTTTGCTTCCAGCCGGTTAATCCTTTCTCTTTTTCGGTTTTTGCCTTCAGCTTCCAGTTCAACTTATACAAAAATAACACCGTACTAGTCGCCATTGCGACTCGCAATGGATTCGTCGATAAATTGATCGCGCCTGCTCGCCTCTGAATGAGCGAGGTTCGGACAGTGCCGCCTCCAATTTTATCAATCGAGGGTCGTGTATGGATGAATTGAAGAATGAGATTTTTTATGACGAGCTTGCAATATGGGGTGGGCTGGAATGCACGATCAATCGGGTGCAGGACACGTATTTCAGCCAACTGGAGCGCAATGGACATGCGAGGCGGCTAAGCGATATTGACAGCTTTGCCTCGCTGGGGATCCGCGCGATCCGTTACCCGGTGTTGTGGGAACATGTGGCTCCGAATGGAATCGATGAGGCGGATTGGTCTTGGCCGGACGAGCGCCTGCCCGCGCTGAAAGAACGCCAGGTGGCCCC
>DASSHJ010000223.1:0-3942 GCA_035692965.1 Nitrosospira sp.
AAAGCTTATGTATCGCCTCGTCTACGTGAGACCTGTATAAATAAATCTCATCGAGGGACGGGCGCGAAAATGTGCCCCGCACGCCCCTATAAGGATGATTACCCAGTTGTTTGTAATATGAATTGAAAAGGAAACCAAACCGTTCGTCGAATGGAACATAGCCCGGCACGTGCGGTACGAGAATAAATGTCTCGAAGAACCAGGTGGTATGGGCAATATGCCATTTTGCCGGACTCGCCTCAGGCATGGATTGGACCATGTGATCTTCCGGCGTAAGCGACTCGACGAGCTTCAAGGTTTGGGCGCGTGTGCTGTCATATCGCTCGATGCAATCCGTCATCAATGGGGCTCGACTGGACGGAAGGCGAGATATACGTAGAATTCCGTTCCTTTGCATCCTTATCCTTTTATTAACGCTGGCATCTCGCCAGTATCTTTGTCCGTAAGTGAGGTCTCGCTCGGCAGGTGCAAGCGCGGCTGCGAGGGAAAATTGCAATGCCATGTCGGTCTCGTGGTCATACGAACCCGATTTTCTAACGGGCGCGGCCGAGCTTCCGTGCGCTTGCAGACATAAGCCTATTCAGTCCCCTGATCGTTCCTTAAGCAAAGCCGTTCTTTGTACGTTACCGAACCGACCTCTGCCGTCGAGAGGCGCACTATGGGCATGTCTCGGCGCGTTATCCCTCATCCTTGGGGGCGGCCGAAGGGCGGAACAAAAGGATCGAAAAGGAAGTTTGACGTTTAAAAATTACTTTGACAGGAGATGACCATGAGCTATGAAGATCGCGATACCTATGGCATGTACAAGAGCTACGATAATGAAGGGCCGGGACCCCGGCTGATGGGCGCGGGTACCCTCATGGGAGAGGATGTCTACAACACCAAGGACGAAGACCTGGGTGACATCAAAGAAATCATGCTTGACATGAACACCGGACGAATCGCATATGCCGTGCTGTCCTTTGGTGGATTTCTCGGTATTGCCGACAAGCTTTTTGCCGTTCCCTGGAGCGCCCTGAAGCTGGATACGGAGAACAAACGGTTCATACTCAATGTCGACAAGGACCGCCTGGAGTCCGCTCCGGGGTTCGACAAGGATCACTGGCCCGATATGGCGGATCCCACCTGGCAGAATACGATAAATTCGTATTACGGAACGACGAGCTATACCGATACCGGCTACACAGGGTCGAGCCAAACAGGAACCAGCTCAACTAAAGATTACACGACGCCTGCTCATAGGAACAACGAGCGTATCATTCCCGTCGCACCGGTCGGCACTGACCATGTCTCGGACAAGCTGGACGATTTCACTCACAAGTAAGATGTAATCACATGCCCGGCCCTGCCACACGGGTAAAAACAGGAGAGGCAAGATGAGCTTGCCTCTCTTTTTTTAACTGTTTTACCTCCCACCACGTTGGCAGGAGCTGGCGAACGTCCATCCGTGCATACCGGTCATCAATAAGGTAGATCACTCCCTCATCCTGCTGAGTGCGGATAACCCGTCCTGCGGCCTGCACCACCTTCTGAATGCCGGGGAAAAAGTACGCATACTCGTAGCCGGCGCCAAACAACGTCTCCATACGCTGCCGCATCTGTTCATTTACCCCGTTGACCTGGGGCAGTCCGAGCGTCGCAATAAAGGCGCCTACCAAGCGTTTTCCGGGGAGGTCGATGGCCTCGGCAAACGATCCGCCCAGAACCACAAAGCCGATGTGCTGGCTGGCTGAAGTGAAACCGGCCAAAAACTCCGCCTGCTCCGTCTCTTCCATGCCGCGTGTTTGCTCTTTAACGGGAATTTCGGGATATCTCGATCTGAGCAGGGTCACTACCTGTCGCAGGTAGTCGTAGCTGCTGAAGAACGAGAGGTAGTTGGCCGGCCTGGTTTTATACTGGCGGGAAATCAGATCGACAATAGGGGAAATCGAAGCATCACGTTCCTGGAAGCGAGTGGAGATGTGGCTGACGATCCGTACCGACAATTGCTCGGCTTTGAACGGTGATGGCACATCGATCCACGTGGTATCAGGCGAAAGGCCGAGCATATCCCGGTAAAAACGCGGCGGAGCCAGTGTCGCCGAGAACAGGACGCTTGCCTGCGCGCTCGCGAAGCGCTGGGCAAGAAAGGGAGCGGGAACGATATTCCTGAGACAAAGCACGTTTTCCGGCAGGGAAAATGACAGATCGCCTTTTCCGGGACTTCTTCCAGCCTTGGTCGAATCGAATAGCCAATGCTTGTCGAATAATTCGCTGATCCGCCGAAAATGCAGCGCTTCGAAGTAAAAATCCCGCAATGCGCCTGTCAAGCCATTCGGGTCTTCCACAGCATGCTCTATGACCGCTGCAATGGCGCGCTGCAACAGGTTCGTCAATTGATCAGGTATAGCCGAATAAACAGAATAATGTCCGTCCTGACCTTTGCCGAATTTATTCCAGCAGCGCTGCAAGCGTCCCAGCGGCTTCCTCAGTTTCGATGGGGCGGCTGTGTATGCGACGCAGAGAATGGCTGGATTCAGCTCGGCCGTATACATTTTTCGCGCACGCTCGAGAAGGTTATGGGCTTCATCGACCAGCACGCCGACGCGCCATTGGTTGGCAACCGTCAGTTCATGCAATGTTGCGTTCAGATCGAAGTAATGGTTGTAATCGCCTACAACCACGTCAGACCACCGTATTAACTCCTGCGAGAGATAGTAGGGGCAGATGCCGTGGTCAAGGGCAACAGCGCGTAGAGTGTTTCTACTGAGGGTGTTAGAGCTCGCCTCGCCCGATTCGAGCTCGCATATTGCAAGTGCCGCAGCCCTTGCGGCTGGGAGGCGATCGTAAAACCCGCGGGCGAGTGGGCAGGACTCTCCGTGGCATAGCTTGTCCGGATGTTCGCACGCCTTGTCGCGGGAAATCAGCTCAAGCACTCTCAGGTTTAGCCTCTGCTCGCCTTTATGCATCAGCGCCAGGGCGTCCAGCGCAGGCTGACGTCCCGACGTTTTGGCGGTCAGAAAAAAAACCTTATCCAGCTTCCGACTGGGGCAAGCTTTAAGGAAGGGGAAAAGCGTACCGATGGTTTTGCCAATGCCGGTGGGAGCTTGCGCCATTAGCGAAGCGCCTTGACGCGCTGTCCTGTATACCGTCTCAGCCAATTGCCTCTGGCCTTCACGAAAGGACGAATGGGGAAAACGCAGCGCAGCCAAGGATTCGTCGCGGGCATGACGGTGCCCAAGCTCCTGCTCAGACCAGCACAGAAAATATTCGCAATGCTGCTCGAAGTAACGCCTGAGCCCAGTCGCATCAGCGGTCTCGTCTAGCAAAGTTTCGCTCTCGCTTGCGATGTCGAAATACACCAGTGTGAGATGTATGACGGGTAACCCCAGCTTCTCGCACAGCATATGGCCGTAGATCCTGAGTTGCGCCCAGTGGAACTCACGCTGATTGCGGGGCATTGAGGCCAGATCGCCGCGGTAGGTTTTGATTTCTTCGAGCCGATTCTCAACGTGATCGAAGCCATCCGCCCGCCCCCGTACAACGAGATGCCGGTATTCACCTATCAGGGTTATTTCGCGCTCGTAGTGCGGGGGCCGCCGGGACGTGACCCTGCCATGCCCGGCGATTCCTTCAATGGCGCTCGGGCCTCCACTGAAGCGCATATCGAGATCACCTTTCCTCGCGGTGAATTCGCACAGGGAACGCACAGATACTTCGTATTTCATTCGGATTTCAAGCCGGTTTGGTCATTTTACGGATCGTTGCCTATCCACCTATGCTGTGATTCATTTTCACAAGAAGCAAACGGCATGATGTGATGGCTCTCATTCTCCAGATATCTTGGCAGGTTATCCCCAAGATATCTCATGAACGTCAACCGCACGCCTTGTTCGCCACTTGCTACCGAGCCATTCATCCTTGACAGCCCGAAATGGGTGACATAGGTTGATTAGAGCAACT
>DASSHJ010000224.1:0-2944 GCA_035692965.1 Nitrosospira sp.
CCGTCAATTTCCCCGCCACTTTTTGCTGCTCCTGCAGCGGTAATGCTAAAAAAGGGGAGAGGCTTCGCTGAAGTGCAATAAAACGGTCGATGCTATAGTCGTCAGAGGTCAGAGTGTGACTGTACAGCCTTTCGATGAAAGCAGCACCTTGGAGCGGCTGCGACAAGTCCCAGAAGACTTTCGCCGTCTCTTCGCGGGATTGACGGGAGGCTTGCTGCGTGAAACCCGACCGCCTGAAGGCCTCGTCCACTGCATCCGCTTGCGTTGTAATTGGCTGAGGCTCCTTATTCCAGAGAAGCACCACAAACCCCATGGGAGAAAGCACATCTCTCATGCGCTTCAGTCCTCGGCCGGCGTCAATCCAATGAAAGGATGATGCCGCCAGGATAATGTCATATGGTGGAGCAAGCTGTGCCTCCTCGGACGTGCTCATTTGAAAGGCCACATTTGAAAAATGGCTCATGGCTTGCTGGGCAAGGGAAACAAACTCACTGTTTGGCTCTACACAAAGAATTTCGCCACCGAAGCCGACAAATCCCTGGGTGGCCGTGCCTGGGCCTGACCCTATTTCGAGTATCCTCGAGTCTTCACGCCAGCCAGCAACCGCCGCTACAGCGGTGGTCAGGGCGACTGGATACGTGGGACGACCTTCCGCGTAAAACGTTGCCCCAGCCGAATACCAGCGAGCCTTTTCCTCGTCAGTCTTGTTATTGTAGAAGTCCATCCCCTCACCTCATCTCAAAACGACCGAATAGCGAATTGTCCGCTCTTGGCGCGTTCGTGTCATGCGGGGAACCAAACTTCCATGCGCTTCAACCGATCAGGGTTCCTCCCACCGTATATCTATGCCCCTTTAATGTTCAGGGGCCGAATAGCTTTTCAGTGTGGCGAACGAGCGAAGTGCCCGGTTCGCAGGACGGCGCAGGCTCGCTTGGGGCAGTTGCGTATTTTGATGGCATGGCAGCGGAAATAGTTAACCCGGAAGTAGTCTCATCAACCAGCGCGTCCATCAAGGATTTTTTACTTTGCTGCTTTCGAGGATGGACAAATTCTTAACGTACTTCAGCTTCGATGCGTATTTACGTGGAATGAGAGTCGTTCAGCGCTAGTATGTAGGAAAACAGCATCTCCTCGAGAAACAGGCGTTCATTAAGGGGATGGCTTGCAAGCTGCTGGATTTTGGTCAAAGTCCGCAGATACGTGACCAAAGCCTGCGGATTCAGAGTTGGCGCCAGCGCCTCGATCGCAACGAACTGGTCGTGATGATAGCGAATTTTGCCGGCTATTCGAAAGCTCAATAAATCATAGCACCACTTCTGGAGCCAGTTAACTATGGTAGGCAGATCCGTTTTCTGCAATCCCTCCACAAGAGAAATGGGATTCAGTCTACCTGGGACGCTGATGTGTTTTATGAAAGCCAGATGCCGTTCATGATACGTTTCGTCGTCGAATTCGAGCGCTGACAGGGGCGCATACCCGGCCGAAGCAAGGCACAGCTCCGCATTTTTGACGCCCCTCGCGCGCAGCCAGTCTATTGAGACAGAGGGTTCAGGCACGGGCATGGAGATTTGCACGCAGCGGCTGCGTATGGTTGCAAGCAGGTGCTGCGACTGATGCGCGACCAATATGAACAAGGTGAGTGGAGGCGGCTCCTCCAGGTTTTTCAAAAGCGCATTGGCCGCGGCCAAATTCATTGTTTCCGCCGGATGGATCACGACGATTTTGTAGCCGCCCTGGTGACTGGAAATATTGATGAAATCCGCAAGGGCTCTGATCTGCTCGACGCTAATCTGCTTGCTGGGTTTTTTCCTTGACTTTGGGTTTCCCGGTTCTGCCTCGGGACCTGGTGTTGCCTCGGCCGAACCCTCACTCCCGTCATCCCTGTCACCTTCGCTGCTTGTATCGCCTGGCGAGGCAGCGACTGCAGAAGACGCTGGCAGGGCTTCAGGCTGAACGAGACGGAAATCGGGGTGTGCCCCTTGCTCAAACCATCTGCAACTCGCGCAACTGTCGCAGGCTTCCTCTTCTTTGGTGGGATTTCGGCACAGTCTTGCTTTCGCAAGATAACTTGCAAAAGACAGTTTACCCAGGCCTTTCCTGCCTTTAAGCAAGAGCGCATGGCTGATGGAAGGATCGTGTATTGAAGCGTGAGGACGCCTCGTGGAAGCAACTTTCTGCCATATCGCCTGTTGCCACGGGTAAATATCATTCATTTACAGTATGATATGGCAATATCTTCAACTGTTCTATTAACTTCTTCCAGCGAACGGCCCGCATCCACCACGAGTATCCGCTCGGGAAAGCGATATGCTCGGTCGAGATAACCATCTCTCACTCTTCGAAAAAACTCATCGTGCTCTCGTTCGAACCTGTCCGGGTTTTTGACGCCGCTTGTCCGCAATCTACCAAGTTCGGATGTTATATCGAAATAAAGTGTCAGGTCGGGCTGAACATTTCCTTGTACCCAACGCTCGAGTTCGGCCAGTTTCTCAGCCGGTAATCCCCTTCCGCCTCCCTGGTATGCAAAGCTGGCATCGGTGAAGCGGTCGCAAATGACCCAGTTGCCTTGCTCCAGCGCGGGCAGGATGACCTTATCCAGATGCTCGCGGCGCGCTGCAAACATCAGCAGTGCCTCTGTCTCGGGGTGCATCGTCTGGCAGTTGTCCAGCAGGAGTTCTCGCAGCCTTTCTCCAAGGGAGGTACCTCCCGGTTCACGCGTGACGACAACCGTCTTTCCCCTCTCCCGCAGCAGATCCGCGAGCCGGGCGATCTGGGTACTCTTGCCTGCGCCGTCTATGCCCTCCAGGGTGATAAATTTCCCCCTGGGTATCTCGCAAACGGTCATGTCCGAAATTCGATCAAGCGACGCTAAAGTTGGAAAAAGCACTGCTTGAGGTAGTGTTGCCTCCCACACAGTTTAGCTTATACTGGTGAATGGCAACAG
>DASSHJ010000225.1:0-7704 GCA_035692965.1 Nitrosospira sp.
GTACAGCCTGGTCCTGTTTGGTCCAGAGGGAAGGTCCGGCACAGTAGGCGGATCAATTATTCTGAACGACATCAAATCAGTGGCTGAGCCGAGCTGCCCCGATATCTTGGCAGATTCCCGACGCTCCAGCAGCTTCTCATAGTTTGATTTGTTCACCTGGTAGTCGCGATTGAGTTGGGCAAGCTCCGCCTCCACTTGAGGCACCGCATTGCTTAAAGACCTCAAGCGATTGTAGCGGTTAGTATACTCATCCACGCGTGCTTTCATGGACGCCACATCGGCTTCAGCTTCGGCCAGCGCCACATTCAGTTGCTGCAGCATTGGGCTATAGTTTTTCCCAGGGTCCCCCCCGCTGGGGCGAATCAGCTTAGCTTCTTCCCTCTTGCGTTCCTCAAGCTGGGCAATGAGTCTCTTTGTCGAAATAATATCAGGATGAAGTTCCGTATAGTTCAGCATGAGAATGTCAAGATTTTTATTGAGCTCTGCGATCCGCGAATCAAGCTCCGTGTTCCCCGCTATTGAGCTTGACTCGTCCTGATCGACAAGGAGTACCGGTTCATCTCCCGTGATTTGGCGCTTGATCGCGTCCCGGGCCTGCTCGGCCTCCCGTAATTCCAGTCTCGCCTTATTTATTTCTTCCTCCGCCTGGGAGAGCTGAGAATAATAGTCGCTTCCCTGCTGAGGCATCAATCCGATGTTTTTCTGCTTAAAAGCCTTGAGGTTATTCTCACCGGCAATCAGTTTCTCTTCATAACTCTGGATCTGTTCGTCAAGAAAACGGATTGCGGAAGAAGAATCGTGCTTGTCACCAAGACCCCCTTCCACAAAAATGGTCAACAACGACTGGACGACATCCTTGGCAAGTTTTGGACTTCGGTTGCTGTAGGAAATCGTAAAAAGATTATCGCGTCCGGTGGTCGCAAGCTGAATCTTTTCCATGAGCTCCTTGACCTGCTTTTCCTGATCCTTCACGTCCTTTGCCTTGATATCCAGATCGACCATGCGAATGACGCGCTCGACATTCGGACGGCTGATCAGGGTGCGGCTCATGATGGACACTTGCTGCTGCAGATCCGGAGAAACTGTCATGCCGGACATCAGCGGTTTCAGGACGTTCTGAGTGTCCACGTAAATTCTTGCGGACGCCTGGTAGTCGTCAGGCAGCTTGTAAACGATGACCCAGCCTCCAACCGCAACGATCCAGGCCGCAATCACTGCAATCCATCGATACTTCCATATCCCTTTCAGATAAACCAGAAGCTGGGTTGACAGTTCCTCCATATTCTCGGGGGTCCTCGGGATGCCTTTACTTTAATGGGGTGTGGTTGACGGTCGGGACTGCGCTAACGCGCAATTTTCGGGGAACACTGTCTTCCTGCTATTGTTCGACGCAGACTGTGCAGATGAAGGGAAAAATCAGAAAAAGCTCTCGGGGATGACCAGAACGTCACCCTGACGCATCGGCACATTGGCCGAGATGTCCCCGTCCCTTATCAAATCATCAAGGCGAACGCTGAATTGTTGTTGTTTTCCATCCACTACACGAATGATTCTCGCCTTGTTTCCTGCGGCGAAGTCGGTCATGCCTCCCACCGCGATAAGAACGTCCATGAGCGTCATTTCTTCTCTATATGGCAGCGCCTGAGGCTTGGTCGCTTCACCCACTACTCGGATTTGCTCCGTATACGGCCCGACGAACTCCGTCACGACAACCGTCACTACGGGCTGCTGAATATACTTGGATAAAGCTTGTTCGATGTCTCGCGCCAACTGAGTGGACGTTTTTCCGCTCGCTTGCAGATCTTCTACCAGCGGAGTCGTGATTTTTCCATCGGGGCGCACGGGTACGGCCATGGAAACTTCGGGATTTCGCCAGACGATCACGTCCACATTGTCTCCAGGGCCGATAATGTAATCATGCGACAGATACTTTTCACTGGAACTGAGCGTAGGATAGCTTTTGCAGCCGCCAAGCGAGAGAATGGGAAAGACTGTAGCAAGTAAAGCCAGCCACTTAAAGATATGCAGAATTTTCACTGAATTCCCCTTTTTATTGTGGAAGATGGCGTGGATTACGCGAGAATTGACCATTTTTAGAAAATAAAGATGCTATAAGTGAACGTGCCTGTCAAGACAGAATTTATTTATTATCCGCAGGATATAATCACGAACGTACCCGTAGCCCTCATTCCACAATAGTTGTCAAATTCCAGGATGAGGTAAAAAATCGAGCTTCCGCATGGAAAGTTTGGTCTGACGAAGAACACTTGTCCAAAAACTACCGGCGGACATTCTACCCTAACCGCCATCCTACCAAGTCCAGGATTTGAAGCAAACTGGACTTTGGTACACCCTCTCTCCCGTTCCATTTTCCATGGGGAACGAGTTTACATATATATACGCCCTCCGGTTTGTTTAAAATTGGGGCTAAACGCCGCGTTTATCCTGGCTTTGCAACGCCCACTGCACATGTTCCCGAACAAGCGCCGAAGCATCATCGCGCCTCGCCTCCAAAACCTTAGCCACATCGCTTGAAGCGGGCGCATTTCCCAAGCCTATTGCCAGGTTGCGCAACCATTGCTCGTAACCTATCCGCCGGATAGGGCTGCCAGCAAGCCTGGTGTCGAACTCTTCCTTGCTCCATCCGAATAACTCAATGAGGCTTACGTCATCGAGCCCGTTACGGACCGCGAAATCTTCTTCCTCGGTTTTTACCGCAAATTTGTTCCAGGGACATGCCAGCTGGCAATCGTCGCAGCCGTATACACGATTGCCGATCAATGGGCGCAAGGGTTCGGGAATGCTGCCCTTATGCTCGATGGTCAGGTACGAAATACAGCGTCTGGCATCCAGCCGGTAAGGCGCGAGGATCGCGCCAGTGGGACAGATGTCGATACACTTCGTACAGCTTCCGCAGTAGTTCCCCACAGGGTCGTCGACTGGCAAGGGCAAATCGGTGTAAATTTCTCCCAGGAAAAACATCGAACCCGCATTCCGTGATAAAAGCAAAGTATGCTTGCCACGCCAGCCCGTGCCTGCTTTTTGCGCCCACTCCACCTCCATGACCGGCGCGCTATCGGTAAACACGCGGTAATTGAAATGCTCCACTTCGGCTGAAATCCGTTCAGCAAGCTTCTGCAGGCGCGCCCGCAGGACTTTATGATAGTCACGCCCGTGCGCGTAGCGAGATATGAAGGCCTTGTTTCCATTTTGTATTACTTTCCAGCTGTCTGCTGCGCCAGGCATATAATTCATGCGAACAGAAATCACCCGAACGGTCCCGGGAACGAGTTCATCGGGCCGAGTGCGGCGGGTACCGTGCTTTCCCATATAATCCATCTCACCCTGATATCCTTTGCTCAGCCACTGCTGCAAGCCATGCTCCGACTCCGTCATGTCCGCCTTGGCGTGCGCGACGCGCATCTCCTGGAAACCCAGTTCCTTTGCCCAAGCCTTTATCCTTTTCGTGAGCAGTACAAGATCAGGGGAAGAATAGCCATCGTCGCCAGACAGATTATCGAGGTCTTCTTTTACTTGATTCATCTCATCTCCATCCTTCATGTTTCATCCGCGTGATTACCTTGCGCTCTGTCTCGCTGATGAATTTGCGACGATTGAGCTCGGAAAAAAAATAGCAGCAATCATACGTCCGGGTCTGATCATTTTTCTAACGGGAAACCTGGGAGCAGGCAAAACGACCCTGGTTCGAGGTATTCTGCGTGGCCTGGGTTACGTGGAAAAAGTGAAGAGTCCCACCTATAATCTGATTGAAGTTTATAAAATTTCTAGGTTATACTTGTATCACTTTGATTTTTATCGCTTCAATGACCCTTTCGAGTACGAAGAAGCCGGTTTTCGGGAGTATTTCAACTCAGAGTCGATCTGTTTTGTAGAATGGCCTGAAAGGGCAGCTGGATTATTACCTGCCGCTGACCTTAGTCTTTTTTTCGAGATCTCGGGTACGAAGCGGGTCGTGAAAATTTATCCAGGCACGGAAGCAGGCAACGGATGCCTTGAATACTTGAGCCACTAGTAAGATGCACCAAGCCGCCCTGAACCCACATACGCAGGATCGCCGTCATAGCTTCGCGCTGCAAACAGCCCTGAGTTCGGTCTTCGTCGCACTGATGTTCCTGGCATTCGAGAATCTCCTCTTTGCAGCCCCAATTCCTCAAAGCATATCCATCAGTTCCGCGCGAGTCTGGCCTGCTCCCGAATATACGCGTCTGACTTTGGAAGCTTCCCTGCCCATTCAGTATTCGCTTAATACGGTTAAAAATCCCCACCGCATCGTCATTGACCTCGAACACGTCCTCCTTACGGGAGAGATTGAAAAGCTGGGGGAAAGAATCGATTCATCCGACCCCTACGTCCGCTCGATTCGAGTCGGCCGTTATAAGCCCGGGATCCTCAGGCTGGTCGTAGACCTGAAGACCGAGGCAGCGCCTCAAGCGTTTATTCTCAAACCCGTGGGCAACTACAAGCACAGGCTTGTGCTGGATATCTACCCGGTCGTTCCTCCCGATCCGCTTATGGCTTTCCTGAGCGAGAACATCACTGCCGTGTTGCAGGATGACGCAGCCTCTCTCAAGACCGGTAACAAGGCAGCGATGAATGACGATTCACGCTCGGGAACCGTAAGCTCAAAGAAAGCAAAACCTCAAACTGCTCGTCTTATTACAGTTGCCATCGACCCAGGCCACGGCGGGGAAGATCCAGGGGCGATAAGCCGCAGCGGCACGAATGAAAAAGATATTACTTTAGCAATAGCAAGAAAACTCAAAGCCAGAATAGACAAAGAACCCAACATGCGCGCGGCCCTGACCAGGGACGGCGATTATTTTATTTCCCTTCCCATGCGGCTGGTCAAGGCACGTCAGTGGAACGCGGATCTGTTCGTTTCCGTACACGCAGATGCTTTCATAAAACCACATGCTCGAGGCTCTTCAGTATTCGCGCTGTCCGAGCGGGGTGCAACCTCTGCCGCCGCCCGCTGGCTTGCGAAAAAAGAAAATGAGGCAGATCTGATAGGGGGAGTAAACCTCGACATCAAAGACCCGTATCTCAAGCAAACATTGCTGGATCTCTCGCAAACCGCAACCATCAGCGACAGCCTCAAACTCGGCAAGGAGGTGCTGTCAGAAATCGGCGACATCAACCACCTGCATAAAAACGACGTGGAGCAGGCTGGATTTGCCGTGCTCAAGTCTCCGGATATTCCATCCATTCTGGTGGAAACTGCTTTTATCAGCAACCCTGACGAAGAAAAGAAGCTTAAGGACGCTGCTTACCAGGAGAGGCTTGCCGCAGCGATCGTAGTCGGGATCAAACGATATTTTGCCAATAATCCGCCAGCCGCACGGTCGAAAATGGTATCGCTTGACTGAGCGCGTCGTGCCATGCGGGCTTGGCCTCCTCAGTATGTGACGAGCAGATCATTTACGGATTTCGTCAATCGTGGCTATGTGAAAACCGAGTTTTCCCTGTCGCCGCTCCTGAAAGTAGCGTTTCAACGGCTCATCAATCACGCGGAAGGCAAGTTGATCCCACGGCATTTCTTCCTCCTCGAAAAGCCTGACATCGAGGCTCTCGATACCGGGCTCGAAGTCCAGGTCAAGAAGTTGTGCCCGAAAGAAAACGTGCACTTGGTTGATGTGAGGTAGATTGTAAATCGCGAAAAGGTCGCCCATTTGTACCCTGGCATTCGCTTCCTCCAATGTCTCGCGTGCAGCGCCTTGTGCCAGCGTTTCGGCATTTTCCATGAATCCTCCGGGAAGAGTCCATAGACCTGGACGCGGTTCGATCGCCCTGCGGCACAGCAATATCTTTTTCTCCCACTCGGGTATGCAGCCAACAACTATCTTCGGGTTCTGATAGTGGATAACGCCACAGGCGGTACAGACATGGCGAAGCAACTTATCACCCTCGGGGATTTTCAACTCTACGGTCGTACCGCAGTTACTACAGTATCTCATTTATATTTTTAAAGGGAATCGAACGGATGCCAATATAATGGCACATATTTGTTTCGAGACAATCTTGATTCCGCAATACGTTGAACCTTGGCGGAATATCCCTTACGTGATTGAAGCGCTCGCAGCGCTACTCATGAATCTACACGTTTCCCCGTGAAAATCGCGATTGCACAAATTAATTGCGTCGTTGGCGACTTCAGCGCCAACATCAGGAAGATCCTCGACTACTGCAATCGGGCCCGGCAACAAGAAGCGAGCCTTGTGGTCACGCCCGAGCTCGCGCTGTGCGGATATCCCGCGGAAGATCTC
Source organism: Nitrosospira sp. (assembly GCA_035692965.1). Classification (GTDB taxonomy): domain Bacteria; phylum Pseudomonadota; class Gammaproteobacteria; order Burkholderiales; family Nitrosomonadaceae; genus Nitrosospira. The sequence goes on from DASSHJ010000225.1 coordinate 6,285, forward strand.
CTGTTGCGTCCTGGATTTGTCAATGCCTGCGCAGAGGCGCTTGCAGATTTGAGCAGGCAGGTTGAAGGTATTACGCTCCTCGTGGGCCATCCATACTGTTCGGGGGGCAAGCTCCATAACTCGGCGTCAGTCATAAGCGAGAAGAGGATCATTGCGACCTATCTCAAGAATCTGCTTCCGGAAGAGAGCGTGTTTGATGAACTCCGCTATTTCCAGCCAGGATTGGACCCCTGCGTGTTCGAACTGGATGGAAGAAAATTCGGGGTCAATATTTGCCAGGATATCTGGGAACAAGGTACAGCCATTCGTGCGAAAAATGCCGGAGCCGACTTTTTGCTTGTGCTGAACTCTTCTCCCTATCACTTCCGGAAGCAGGACTTGAGGCACCGTATTGTCCGCGAGCGCATCAGCGAAACGGGAATGCCCGTGGTTTATGCGAATCTCGTGGGTGGGCAGGATGAACTGGTATTTGACGGAGCATCATTTGCCATGAACGAAAAAGGCGAAGTGACCCACCAGTTTGATGCGTTCGAGGAGGTACTCGGCCTGATCGAATTGCAGGATAATCAATTGGTGCAAGGGCAGGTTTCCGCATCCGGAAGCGTGGAAGAAAGCACTTACCGGGCGCTATGCCTTGGCATAAAGGATTATATCGGGAAGAACCGAATCCCTGGCGTCCTGCTGGGGTTATCGGGCGGGGTAGATTCCGCACTCACGCTCGCGCTGGCGGTCGATGCGCTTGGACCAGACAAGGTCGAAGCAGTGATGATGCCGTCCCAGTTTACCACTGATATCAGCTTGGCTGATGCTCGCGCAATTGCTGAAGCACTGGGGGTGCGCTACCGTGAATTGCCGATAGATTCGATCTTTGATAGATTTCTAGGCACGCTGGCCAGCGCATTTGAAACGCAATCGGATCAAAAGTCTCCCGACCTCACCGCAGAAAACCTTCAGGCACGCGTACGCGCAGCACTGTTGATGGCCTTGTCGAATAAAACAGGATCTATCGTTCTCACAACCGGAAACAAGTCCGAGACCGCGGTCGGCTACTGCACCTTGTACGGAGATATGGCGGGAGGATTTGCAGTGCTCAAAGATGTCACCAAAACCATGGTCTATCGGCTCTGCCACTACCGCAACAGCCTGTCGAGAGTAATCCCGGAAAGAGTAATCACTCGGGCACCTTCTGCCGAATTGCGTCCCAACCAAACTGATCAGGACAGTCTTCCTCCCTATGCATTGCTCGACGCCATACTGGAGGCCTATGTCGAGCATGACTTATCATTGACGGAAATTCTGCGGATGAATTATCCCGAAGCGGATGTTCGGCGCGTGGTAGGTCTCATTCGGCAAAATGAATACAAACGCCACCAATCTCCCCCCGGCATACGAGTTACATCGCGGGGGTTTGGCAAGGATT
>DASSHJ010000226.1:0-4160 GCA_035692965.1 Nitrosospira sp.
TTATAAAGCTTTGACGAAGGGCCGGCAAACGCGTTCGCAGAAGTACTCCACCTGCCGTTCAGACTTCAGAACTTCCTGCTTGTAGCCGCAATACGTCTTTCTAGTTGCTGTCAGCGTGCTGCGGCAAGGGAATTGCCTCGTACAACAGCCTTAAATCGTCATTTTTAGCTGAGATACCCCTTTCCGATCCTCTTTCAATCGTCTGACAACACTTTCTCCATTATTTTCTTGTATTTTCGGTGAACGTGCGCTAATACTGGACAATAGGCTACGGTTGAGTCACACTTGCGTCCCATGAAACTCGCATCGTCCGGTGTAAAAAAAGTCCTGGTTCTCCATGGACCCAATCTGAATCTGCTGGGTGTACGCGAGCCTCGGGTCTACGGTAGCGCGACGTTAGACGAAATTAACGGCAACTTATCGAATTTAGCTGTTTCAGCTGGTATAAAATTAGCATCCTTCCAAAGCAACTCGGAGTCTGAGCTCATAGATCGGGTTCAACAGACGATTCACGAGGGGGTGGACTTCATTATCATCAATCCCGCAGCTTTCACGCATACCAGCATCGCGCTACGCGATGCTCTTGCCGCTGTTCGGTTGCCTTTCATTGAAGTTCATCTCTCCAATGTTTTTGCTCGTGAGCAGTTCCGTAGGGAATCGTACTTTTCCGACTTGGCGCGGGGCGTGATAAGTGGTTTAGGCCCGAAAGGTTATGAGCTTGCCTTGCAATATGTCTTGACTGCCCGATGATTCCTCAACTGTTGCCAATCATGCATACACACTCTTTTCCGCCGAGGTGATTATGGATTTGAGAAAGCTTAAGAAATTAATCGATCTGGTTGAGGAATCGGGCATCGCCGAATTGGAGATCACCGAGGGGGAAGAAAAGGTACGTATCAGCAAGTCTCCCTCAGGGATGCAAAGTCACATATTTTCCACATCCCAACCTGTTTTGCCGGTTGTTGGGCAGACAGGTGCTCCGGGAAGCCTTCCGTCACCTCAAGCCGGGGTTCCATCGGTTGAGAAGTTACCGGAAGGGCATGTGGTGAAATCGCCCATGGTAGGTACGTTTTATCGTAGTTCCGCCCCCGGCGCCAATCCGTTTGTCGAGGTGGGGCAGACGGTAAAAGAGGGGGAAACCCTATGTATTATCGAAGCAATGAAGCTTCTCAACGAGATCGAGTCCGATAAAAGCGGGGTGGTCAAAGCTGTCCTGGTCGAAAATGGTCAACCGGTCGAGTATGGCGAGCCGCTATTCGTGATCGAATAACCCGTGCAACAGTTTCTTGATGATTCGATTGAGAAGTTCCAGTCTCAAATTCAGTGTCAAATCCTGCCATAACAAAACCCGGTAAATGTTCGAAAAAATTCTTATAGCCAATCGCGGCGAGATTGCGCTGCGCATTCAGCGTGCGTGCCGCGAAATGGGCATCAAGACTGTGGCCGTTCATTCTCAGGCTGACGCCGATGCAAAATACGTGAAATTGGCGGATGAATCCGTCTGCATCGGGCCTGCCCCCTCCGCGCAAAGTTATCTCAATATTCCCGCCATTATCAGTGCAGCGGAAGTGACTGACGCGGAAGCCATCCACCCCGGCTATGGTTTCCTTGCGGAAAATGCTGATTTCGCTGAGCGCGTTGAAAAAAGCGGGTTCGTGTTTATCGGCCCGCGTCCGGAAACAATCCGCCTGATGGGCGATAAGGTCAGCGCCAAGAATGCAATGAAAAAAGCAGGCGTCCCCTGCGTACCCGGCTCGAATGGGGCGCTGCCGGAATCACTGGAGGAAGTCCGGGCGATCATTCGCGCAATTGGTTATCCCGTCATTATCAAGGCGTCTGCCGGCGGGGGCGGGCGTGGAATGCGGGTGGTGCACACGGAAGCTGCGCTCTCGAACGCCCTCGTAATCACGCGAAACGAGGCACAAGCCGCGTTTGGCAATCCGATGGTTTACGCGGAAAAGTACCTCGAGAACCCGCGCCATATAGAGTTCCAGGTATTGGCTGACGAGCATCGCAATGCCATCTACGTGGGTGAGCGGGAATGCTCGATGCAGCGCCGTCATCAGAAAATCCTTGAGGAAGCCCCCGCTTTGGGGATTTCACCCCGGCTGCGGGATCGGATCGGCACGCGCTGCGCTGATGCGTGCCGGCGCATAGGCTATCGCGGCGTGGGTACGTTCGAATTCCTGTTCGAGCGCAATGAATTTTTTTTCATTGAAATGAATACCCGTCTCCAGGTCGAGCATCCCGTTACGGAGGCGATCAGTGGCATCGACCTGGTGCAGGCACAGATCCGGGTGGCGGCTGGCGAAAAGCTGACCCTCCGCCAGCGGGACATCACGCTACGGGGGCATGCCATCGAGTGCCGCATCAACGCAGAAGATCCATATAAACTTACGCCATCGGCGGGCCGCATCACGCAATACCACTCGCCCGGAGGACCAGGGATTCGGGTGGATTCCCACGTGTACAACAACTACGTGGTGCCTCCCTACTACGACTCGCTGATTGGCAAGGTGATTGCTTACGGCGATAATCGCGAGCAGGCGATTGCCAGAATGCGAATTGCGCTCTCGGAGATGGTCATAGGTGGAATCAATACGAATATCCCGTTGCACCTGGATTTGCTGTCTGACGCGGCATTTCTCAACGGGGCAACAGGCATTCATTTTCTTGAGCAAAAGCTTGCCAACTACAACAAGCCTGGCTAGAGGCTCTACCACCATATCGTCAGAGCTCTCAACCGCGACTTCGCACTAGCTGCTTTCGCACTAGCCTTCCAAGTACAAGAGACTGCCTGAAATGCCCTGGATCGCGCTTGCCATACCAACCGATCGTGAGCATGCCGAAGCCTTGAGCGAAGCGATGCTCGAACTGGGTGCATTGTCGGCGGATATTCACGACGCGGCTGCCGGTACCGACTACGAGCAGCCCTTGTTCGATGAACCAGGCGAGGAGCCGGGCAGGCTCTGGAAAGCTTCCGAGCTCACCGCGTTATTCAACGCCGATGCGGACATACCGGCGATCGTGCAGAGTGCAGCCGAAGCTGTCCACCTTCCGAGCCTTCCCGTGTACTCGGTCACGCAAGTGGAAGAGCAGGACTGGGTGCGCCTGACTCAATCGCAATTTGAACCGATCAAGATATCCTCGCGCCTTTGGATCGTTCCGAGCTGGCATCCTGCACCCGATCCTGCTGCAATCAATCTGATTCTCGACCCAGGGCTTGCCTTCGGCACAGGCAGCCACCCTTCCACCCAGCTTTGTCTTGCCTGGCTTGACTCAAATCTGCACAGGGGTGAACATGTGCTGGATTATGGTTGTGGTTCCGGCATACTTGCCATCGCCGCATTGAAGCTGGGCGCCCATCATGTAACGGGCGTGGATATCGACCCGCAGGCGATCACGGCAAGCCGCAACAACGCCATTTTCAATCAATGCGATGAATCGAATATCGAATTTCAAATGGCGCATTTTGCCGCCCGGGGAGGCCATCAGAAAGAACCCGTGGCCGATGTGATTATTGCCAACATTCTTGCAAATCCCCTCATCATTCTCGCTCCCATCCTTGCGGCTTCCTGCCGCACTGGAGGCCGGGTTGCGCTCTCAGGTATTCTTTCAGAACAAGCGGAAAGGGTGATGAGCGGCTACCGGCAGTACTTCAAGATGCATATAGCCGGGGAGCAGGCCGGATGGGTTTTGCTGACCGGAACGAAAGTGGAAAATTCAATAGAATCCAACCATGGCGCTTATTGCTAGCTGTCCGCATTGCGGCACCCATTTCCGAGTCACACCGCTCCATTTACAGGCGCATGGGGGGGACGTGCGTTGCGGGCGATGTTCTCATGTGTTCAGCGCATATTCCAGGTTGTCCACAGTGCAGGAACCCGAAACCGGAAATTTAGCCGCAGGGCCGGTGCCCGAAGTATCGGCACCCGAAGTATCGGAAGTGCGCAAGTCTGCAAAGCGAGTATCGGAAGCGCCCGCCCCGGCAAAGCGCGCGAGCGAGCGCACAGTTTCCAAACCCGAACCGGCTGCGTCCCCTGCGAGCAGACCAAAGGCGGAGCCCGATCGCGCAATAGCGCCGGCGGAAACTTCATTCGGAGCAGTAACTCCGGAAGCTGAAGTTCCCGAAACAGCAGTAGCGCAGGAAATGCCTGAAG
>DASSHJ010000227.1:0-5044 GCA_035692965.1 Nitrosospira sp.
GTTTTGCGAGATCGGTCGATCGAAACCCGCTCCGCTGCGATAACCCCACCCGATCTTGATGACCGTACGAGGATCAGATTGGGTGCAGGGAATTACGACGCGATGTGCTCGCCTTGTCATCTTTCGCCGGCTAGTAAGGAATCCGAACTGAGCCGCGGGCTTTACCCCAAACCGCCCTCCTGGCGGGAGATCGGCCAGGTTGACGCTCGCCAAGCGTTCTGGATTATCAAGCACGGCATCAAGATGAGCGGCATGCCTGCATGGGGCAAGAGCATGAGCGATCCTCACATATGGAATATCGTGGCTTTCGTGAAGAAGCTGCCCCAACTCACGCTGGACTCCTACCATGAACTCGTCGAAAACAGCCCGGGGCACGTTCATGATAGCGATGACGTTCACTCTCATGAGCCTGCCCCATCTCGGTAGCCGGTGAAGTTGAATGCTCCTTGTTTTCCAGTTCAATCCATCAGCTATCCGTAAGACTTAGGAAAACCTAGGAAATGACAGGGTTGAGTATTCGGAATAAAACCCACGCCTTAAACAGCTGATTTTGCGGAATTGCCAAAGGATTGCCGGTCAGGGACTGCCGATCCGCTATATCTGGTACATTTACCCAAGCTCATGCTGATTTAGGCTAATATTTTGCCCGTATCAATTCATCGAGACGCGCGACGGCAGGTATAATCGGAAAACCGAATTCACATAGAAGAGACAGGGAACGCGGAAGACGGGGATGAAGCTTTTCACGGCGCGTATACTCGCGGCTACAACCTTGCTGGGATGCGGCCTGATCCAGCCGGTATCGGCAGAAATCTACTCGTTTACGGACGAGAACGGCGGAGTTCACTTCAGCAACGTCCCCGCCGACGACCGCTACGTTCTCCTTGACGGCTTGGGCCGACCTATTGGTAAGAAAACGGGCAGCCTTGGCAAAAGCTCGAGCAATAAAGTCTCGAAAGCTCAATATGAGGCCGCTATAGACACGGTTGCCCGGACTTACTCACTGGAAAGTGCCCTCATACATGCGGTGGTGTCCGCAGAATCAGGATATAACCCGACAGCGGTTTCCAGGAAAGGCGCAGCCGGACTGATGCAACTCATGCCCGAAACGGCGCAGCGCTACGGGGTGGCCGATCGGTTCGACCCCGTGCAAAACCTTCACGGGGGCGCCCGTTATCTGCGCGACCTGTTGCGTATGTTTGACGGCAATTTAAGCTTGGCGCTGGCTGGCTATAATGCGGGAGAGAAAAACGTGGTCAAGCACGGATATCAAATCCCCCCGTTCCAGGAAACCAAGGCATACGTGCCGAAGGTGCTGAACCTCTATCGGAAGTATCAGGTGCGGATGTAACTGTCCAATCAGCGCGTAGCAGAAATGCTATCTCGCCCGGTTTCCCGTGGAAGAGCATTATTATTTGCGGTAATTACATTGCTGTAAAAATCGCTCAGGATTAGCGTCTCATCCTTCCTACAGGCGTTGAGACGTCTATATGGTGTTTATGAATCGCTTTCATAGTTCACGTTGCGCTCTTTGCTATATCAGAATAACTCATGATGTAAGCGAATGTCTGTTCAAACTTGCTTGTCGTCGTAGTGATTGTTATTGCATTTTCTCCAGACGAAGTTCCACCAATTCCCCCGAGTACTAACCAGGAGAATAGGAGATGCTTATCTGGATATCGTCTGGTAAGTCGAGTAACGACAGGTCTCCGTCCCAATCAAAGGAGGAAGATCTTGAAAACTGGAAGCGAGTCCGTACGGCGATTGAACATGAGAATAATCTGGTAAATCAGCGGCTAAGTTGGCTGTTTACCTCGCAGGCGCTTTTGTTTTCAGCATTTGCGCTCATTTTGACAACGTTCCTAAAAGAGGAGGCGGCTCAATTTTCTCCCGCCCACCCTGCAACCGAGTATGTGTCTTTGGCCCCATACGTATCCATTATACTTGTAGTTCTGGCGGTAACGGGAGGCTATATATACATGGCTGTCGGCGTATCGTTGCTCGCGGCCCATCGTCAGCTATGTGCTCTAACGGACTGGTGGGACGATCATTGCACTGACAAATCGGGGCATCCGGAACTTCACAATTTTTTGGCTAAAGAGAGCCCTTCTTTCGTCAGCGCCGAGAACGTCCCTTTTGTATTCTTCGGCGCATGGCTCCTACTACTCTCATTTTCTGTACTGGCAGTACTTCATTTTGTTTATGACCGCAATCTCATCGAGCTAAACTCATCAACGGTTGCGAGCGCCTTCCTCATATTCTTGATTATCGGAATCATCACTTGGGCTATAAAGGAGGGTCTAAGCATGAATTACCAAAGGCATTACTCGGTAAAACGAAGGAAATAAAAGCCGACAATTTTCAACGCGAAGAAAAGTAAGATTAGCTCGATACCGATACCGATACCGATATCGGGGAGAGTACGAAAATCTCCCTATCACCGCTTTATGATTGGAGCAGTACCAAAGCTTACTTCTTCGGCATATAAAGGTCCGTAATCGATCCCTCCGCGATCTCGGCGGCAAAAAATACCGTTTCCGATAATGTCGGATGCGGATGAATGGTAAGAGCGATATCTTCCATATCCGCTCCCATTTCCAGTCCAAGCACGGTTTCGGAAATCAGTTCCCCTGCATTGACGCCCACAATTCCGGCTCCCAGCAGCCGCCGCGTTTTCTTGTCCAGCAGCAACTTCGTCATTCCCTCGTCGCGGGCCATCGCGAGCGCGCGTCCACTCGCCGCCCAGGGAAACGACGCTTTTTCATATTCGATGCCCTGCTTGCCCGCCTCGGTTTCGGTCAGGCCCATCCAGGCTACCTCAGGATCGGTGTAAGCCACCGACGGGATAGCACGCGCATCGAAAGCGGTCTTGTGCCCCGCGATGATTTCGGCGGCAACCTTGCCTTCATGGGAGGCTTTGTGCGCCAGCATCGGTTCGCCCACGATGTCGCCGATAGCGAAAATGTGGGGGACGTTTGTGCGGAGTTGCTTATCCACGGGGATGAAGCCCCGCTCATTGACTTGCACGCCCGCATTTTCGGCGCCAATGCCTTTCCCGTTCGGCCGGCGCCCCACAGCTAGCAGGATTCGATCGTAAAGTTGCGGCTCAGGGACCTTTGTATCGGTCGACGCGCCTTCGAATGTCACCTTGAGCCCATCCTGCTGCGCCTCGATCCGGATCACCTTGGTCTTGAGATGGATCGCTTCATAACGTTTCTGTATGCGCTTGTGCAGCGGTCGAACCAAATCAGCATCCGCACCGGGCATCAATTGATCCATCAGTTCCACGACGCTGACCCTGCTGCCGAGCGCATCGTAGACCGTAGCCATTTCCAGGCCGATAATGCCGCCGCCTATAATAAGCATGCGCTTCGGTATGTCTTCCAGCTTTAGCGCACCCGTCGAATCCATGAGACGGGGATCGTCATAGGGGAAGCCGGGAATGCGGGTCGCGCTCGAACCTGTGGCAATGATGCAATGCTCGAACGATATATTTTTCAATCCCTCGGAAGTTTCCACCTGAATCATGTTTGGCCCGGTGAACTTTCCCGTTCCCTGTATACGGGTCACCTTGCGCTGCTTCGCCAAGGTGGCCAATCCCTTGGTCAGCTTTCCAGTCACCGAGTCCTTCCAGTTGCGCAGCTTGTCCAGCTCAATGCCTGGTTTCCCGAAGTTGATGCCCTGGCGCCCCGCTTCTTCCGAATCGGTGATCACTTTAGCAATGTGCAGCAACGCTTTTGAGGGGATGCAACCAACATTGAGGCATACGCCGCCGAGCGTGGGGTAGCGTTCGATCAGCACCACTTTCTTCCCCAGGTCGGCGGCACGGAAGGCGGCAGTATATCCGCCCGGTCCCGCGCCAAGTACAACCACATCTGCATGAACATCTCCCTCGGCGGGAGAAATGGTGCCGTGAGGCGGAGCAGTTTCGGGCGAAAGCGCCGCAGTGGTAACTCTGGGTTCCACCCCTTTTTCAGTGAGCTCAACGGGCTCGGTCTCGGACGGCTGACCCGGCTGTGCAGTCTGGGGAGTCTGAGTGGCAGGAGCGGACTGCTCCAGTTTGAGTATGAGCGAGCCTTCCGATACTTTGTCGTTTACCTTGACGTTGACTTCCTTCACCACTCCTTCCATTGGGGACGGAACTTCCATGGTCGCCTTGTCGGTTTCCAGGGAAATGAGGGGAGTCTCTTTTTCCACCTTATCGCCCGGCTTGACCAGGACTTCAATCACTGAGACATCGTGGAAATCGCCAATGTCAGGGACTTTTATTTCGATCGGCTGAGCCATGTTAGAGTTGGGCAAGACGAGGTAAGGGTGAAGAAGGGGTCAAAAGTGGGCACGGGCGTTTTTCCTGGAATCGGGCCAGCAATTATTGCCGGATGTGCCCGTCGCCTAGGACAATGAATTTCTGGCTGGTCAAGCCTTCCAGCCCCACAGGGCCGCGTGCGTGAAGTTTGTCTGTGGAGATGCCGATTTCCGCCCCCAAACCGTACTCGAACCCGTCAGAAAAGCGCGTGGACGCATTGGCCATCACCGAACTGGAGTCCACCTCGCGCAGGAAGCGGCGAGCGCGGCTGTAGTCCTCTGTGATGATGGAGTCGGTATGCTGGGAACCGTAGGTTGCAATGTGATCCATCGCCTGATCAAGGTCCTTCACCACCCGCACACTCAGAATGGGTGCAAGATACTCTGCGTACCAGTCTTCTTCCGTCGCCTCGCGCATTTCGGGGACGAGGGCGCGCGCCTCGGCATCACCGCGCAGCTCCACCCCCTTGTCGAGGTAGATTTTGCATAGCGCGGGCAGTACCTCGGCCGCGATTGCTGTGTGCACCAGCAAGGTTTCCATCGTGTTGCAAGTGCCGTAGCGCTGCGTCTTTGCGTTGTCGGAAACCCGTATCGCTTTCGCCAGATCCGCGCCTTCGTCGATATATACATAGCATACCCCGTCGAGGTGCTTAATGACGGGGACGCGGGCTTCGCGTGAAATACGTTCTATCAATCCCTTGCCACCGCGCGGGACGATGATATCGACAAATTCCTTCAT
>DASSHJ010000228.1:0-37834 GCA_035692965.1 Nitrosospira sp.
GACCATTTGCATCACAGCGCCGCCCACTGACCAGGCATTCCACGCAAATACGCCGAGAACTACAAAACCCAGGTGACTGATGCTCGTATAGGCGACGAGCCGTTTGAAATCGGTCTGCGCAAAAGCCAGGAGTGCGCCATAAAGCACACCGGCCGCCCCCAACCCCATTGCGACGGGCGCAAATTGCAGCGCAGACTCTGGAAACAATGGGACAACAAAGCGCAAAAGTCCGTAGGCGCCTGTTTTCAGCAACACGCCCGCAAGAACCACGCTCCCTCCCGTCGGGGCCTCGGTGTGAGCATCGGGCAGCCAAGTATGAAACGGCACGACGGGGAGCTTGACTGCGAAAGCAATGAAAAAGCCGAGCATGATCCAGAATGATGCCGAGTCCGACATGACGACATTCAGCAGCGGGAAATAATCGAAGGTGAGATTGCCGCTGCTCCGGTAATGAATGAATACCAGCGCCAGGATAGCGAGCAGCATCAGCAGCCCGCTCCCCTGCGTGAAAATGAAAAATTTGATGGATGCATAGCCGCGCCTTTCATGTCCCCAGATAGCGATCAGGAAATACATGGGCACCAGCATCAGCTCCCAAAAGAAGAAAAAGAGAAACAGATCGAGTGCAAGAAACACGCCGACGGCGCCCGCCAGCGTCCACAAGAGATTGAAATAAAAGAAACCTGCCCGTTCCTGGATCTCGGTCCATGAACACAAGACAGCAACAATGCCGAGAAACGCGGTCAGAACGATCAGCACCAGGCTCATGCCATCCATGGCGAGATGAAAGCTGATGCCAAAGCGTGGAATCCATTCGGCCACAAACTCCGCGAGCCAACTGCCTCCCTCAAGAGTGATTTTTTCAGAATGTTGCAGCCAGAGCTGGACAGCGAGAACAAGTTCTATTGCCGCCGTGATCAATGCTATCCAGCGTGCAGACCCGGCTTTTCCGCGCTCAGCCACCCCGGCGAGCAACCCGCCGGCCGTTAGAACGAATATCAGCACAGCGAGAATCATATGAAAATCGCAATGAAAACAATGGCCGCTGAACCGGCTGCGATGGCGGCAGCATACTGACGCACCAGGCCTGTCTGGGTGGCGCTCAAGCCGCGATAGAAAGCCAGGCAGAGTCTTGCCACGCCACTGTAGACGTTGTCGATCACATCGCCCTGGTTGCTTCGAGCGAGCCAGATATATGGCCGCACGAATAAAACGTCATAAAGCCTGTCGAAATCCCATCCGTAATGCCAGAACTTACGGAGTCTTGCGAGCGCCGGCATGAGCATGAGCCCATGGAGAAAAGCCGGATACCTGAGAAAGAGCAGGTATGCCAAAAAGATACCGGCCAGCGAAGCCGATATTGCGAGCAACTCCAGGATCAGCTCGGTTCTTCCGCTTTCATCGCCATGGATGAACTGGGTGGCAGGCAAAGCATGCCGAACAAAATTGGAAAACAGGGTCAGATTACCAAGAAAAGGCGGAGTTTCAATCCACCCGCCGGCGATCGACAGCGCGGCGAGGATGAGCATGGGAACGCTCATGCGCAACCCCGTTCGTTTGGAAAGTTCCGGACCCCTTGCTTCGCCAAAGAAGACGAGAAATATGACCCGGAAAATATAGAGGCTGGTCAGTATGGCGCCGACCCAGCCTGCGGCCCACAACCACGGGCCCCCATTGGTGGACAACCAGGATTGAGTCAATATGAGGTCCTTGCTGTAGAACCCCGCCGTGACGACGGGCACTGCTGCAAGCGATGCCCCGCCGATCAAAAATGTCCAGAAGGCGACCGGAAGCTTTTGGCGAAGTCCTCCCATGCGGAAGATATCGTGTTCCTCATGGAGGCTCATGATGACTGCCCCAGCGCTCAGGAACAGCAGCGCCTTGAAGAAGGCGTGGGTCATCAGGTGAAAGATGGCGGCCGACCAGGCGCCTACCCCAAGGGCAAGAAACATGTAACCGATCTGGCTGATGGTGGAGTAAGCAAGCACGCGCTTGATGTCCTTCTGCGCCAACGCACTGCATCCTGCAAGCAGCAGGGTAAGCGCGCCGATCACTGCGACGGCGAACTGCACCGATGGCGCAAGGGAAAAAAGGACGTGGGTGCGCGCAATCAGATAGACACCCGCAGTCACCATCGTCGCCGCGTGGATCAGTGCGCTGACCGGCGTAGGGCCGGCCATTGCATCAGGCAGCCAGGTTTGGAGCGGGAGCTGTGCAGATTTCCCGACCGCCCCCCCCAGCAACAGGGCAGCGGCAGCAGCGGCAATCCCCGAGCCTGGCGGAAAAATGACAGCTGCCCGCTGCATGAGCGGCTGGATGTCAAGGGTGCCGAGATGGGTAAACAGCAGGAAAAGCCCAATGGCCAAGGCGGTATCGCCCACCCGGGTCACGATGAATGCCTTGCGCGCTGCCTGCCCGTTGGCAGGGTCTTTATACCAGAACCCGATGAGAAGATAACTGCACAAGCCCACTCCTTCCCACCCAAGATAAAGAAGCACGAGATTGTCAGCCAGCACCAGGACGCACATCGAGCCGACGAAAAGATTCATGTAGGCGAAGAAGCGCGCGTAACCTTCGTCTCCTTCCATGAACCCAGCTGAATAGACGTGGATCAGGAAGCTGATAATGGTGACGACGAGGATCATCACCAGTGATAGGGGATCGAGGTAAAAAGCGATTTCCGGCGTGAATCCGGCTAGATCCATCCACCTCCATGCAGTTTGCCGGAAAGCGAACGCAGGCGGAGGATCAAGGATGAAGCCGGAGGCAATCAGTATCGCGATAAGTGCGGCGAGGCCGACGGAGCCCGCTCCGACCACTGCAACGCCGCGGTGACCAAGGCGTTCTCCGCCCAGCGCCAGCGCCATGAAACCGGCAAAAGGCAAAGCGGGAACAAGCCACAACAGCGCCAGCATCTCATCCTCGCATTTTGTTCACCGCGTCGGCATCGAGCGTCTGAAATCCGTGATGCAACAGCAGCAGCAGCGCCAGACCGACAGAAACTTCGGCCGCTGCCAAGGCCAGTATGAATATGAACATCACTTGGCCGTCGGCCTGCCCCCAGCGAGCGCCCGCCACGATGAAAGCGAGCCCCGCCGCGTTGAGCATGATTTCGATCGACATCAGGATGAAAACCAGGTTGCGTCTTACCAGGATACCGATCATCCCCAGCACGAAAAGCACAGCCGCGAGCAGGAGCCCGTGCTGCATCGGGATGGCAGCAATCGCTTCAATCGTCTTCATGGGCTCGTAACTCTCCCCGCGCCATCCCCCATGAGCCTCTCCGCAGGCTCTCATCCGACCCCTCTTTCTCGCCCGCATTCAGACGCATGCCCTGGTGCCGGCCAAGATGGCACGCCCCGATCAGCCCCGCCAGCAGCAGTAACGACGCCAGTTCAACGCCGAGCAGATACGGCCCGAATAAGGCCATGCCGACCTCCTTTGACTCGACCACCGCGGCGCCGGAGCTTGTGGCGCCCCCGCGCGCTAGAATATAGATCAGTTCAGCCAAAAGTATTGCCGCCAGTACAGCAGGTCCAATCCACATTCCCGGGCTGAGCCATTGATGTTCCCGCGCCTCGGCCGCTTTTCCCAAGTTGAGCATCATCACCACGAACACGAATAGCACCATGATTGCCCCAGCGTAAATGATGATTTCGAGGGCTGCGGCAAACGGTGCTCCGAGTACGTAAAAAACGACTGCAAGGGCGAGCAGGGATACGATCAGGTAGAGCAGCGCGTGCACCGCGCTCGCCCGCGTGATGACCATTGTGGTGGCAGCAATGGCAACAGCTCCGGATAAATAAAATGCAGCTTCCATGGCACTCCAGGAGCGGGCTTCAAGGCAACAGCGAACGCGTATCGACAGGCGGGGCTTCACGCTCCGCCTCTCCCTTGCCCTTCCCTCCTATTGCAACTCCTGACGTTCGGTAAAAGTTATAGCCAGGATATTTGCCGGTGCCGTCGATCAGGAGGTCTCCTTTTTCATACACCAGGTTTTTCCTTTCATACTCTCCCATCTCGAAATCAGGTGTAAGCTGGATCGCATCCGTAGGGCACGCCTCTTCGCAATAACCGCAAAAAATGCAGCGCGAAAAGTTGATACGGAAAAATTCCGGAAAGCGCCGCCCGTGTTCATCTTCGGTCGCCTGGAGAGCTATGCAATCCACAGGGCACGCGGCCGCGCAAAGATAACAGGCAACGCAGCGCTCCTGCCCGTCGGGGTCCCGGCTCAGGATAATGCGCCCGCGCCATCGCGGCGGCATATAGGGTTTCTCGTCCGGATACTGGATGGTCACCCTGGGCCGGAACGTATGCAGGAAGATGTCCCATAACGTTTTAAGCGAGTTCCACATTTCATCCCTCCTTGTTCGGATCAAGAGCGGGCCAGCACCACAGCTCCGGTGACCAGCAGGTTGACCAGCGTGAGCGGCAGCATGACCTTCCATCCGTAGGCCATCAACTGGTCGTAGCGTGGCCGGGGCAGGGATGCGCGCAACAAAACGAAGAACACGATGACAACAAAGGTCTTGAGCAGGAACCATGCCAGCGGTGGAAGCACCGGTCCCAGCCAGCCGCCGAAGAACAAGGTCACCACCATCGCCGAGATAAGCGTGACGCCGACATATTCGCCAATGAAAAACAGGCCGAATTTCATGCTCGAATATTCCGTATGAAAACCCGCCACCAGCTCGTTCTCGGCCTCGACGAGATCAAAGGGCAGGCGTCGCGCTTCAGCGATTCCCGCTATGGTAAAGGTCAGCAGACCGAGTACCTGCGGAACGCAAAACCAGAGGTTTTCCTGCGCAATAACGATATCCCGGAGGTTGAATGAACCGGCGAGCATGACCACACCCATCAGGGCCAAGCCCATGAAAACCTCGTAACTCAGCATTTGCGCCGCCGCACGGAAGCCCCCAAGCAGAGAGTATTTGCTGTTCGATGCCCAACCGCCAAGTACAATGCTGTAGACACCGAGCGAAGACATAGCCAGGAAGAACAACAGGCCAATGTTCAGATCGACCACCCCGATCCCGGGTGCGATGGGCACCACTGCGAAGGCGAGCATGGTAGCGGCTGCGATGATGGTCGGCGCCAGCACGAACACAGCCCTGTCTGCAAACGGTGGTACCCAGTCCTCCTTGGTAAGAAGCTTGATTGCATCAGCGGCGGCCTGCAGCGTTCCGAATGGCCCTACCCGGTTAGGCCCATAGCGATCCTGCCAGAGGCCCAGCAGGCGGCGTTCGACCCAGGAGAGCAGCGCGGAAAAGGTAAAAAGCACGGCCAGGATGAGGATAAGGTTTATCCAGATACCCACAGTTTCATTCATGTCCAGCGCCTCGCCCGTTGCTTCGCTTCTCTGCCTTTGTCACCTTGGCCCATGCCGGCAACTCCACTCCAAGGAGATCGCCCAGGCCTGGTAAACCGACCGGTAACCCGGCGATCCCTTCGGGAAGTTCGGGTTTGATCTTTACAGGCAGCTGGGCGGTAAGCATTTTCCCCGGTTTGTCGATTAATTGAACTGCCACACTGTCTCCCGGCACGAGCCCAAGCCCAGCCGCGCTGCCAGGATTGAGTGCGAGATACGGCTGGGGGCTCAGTTCCGAGATACCGCGCGACAGCGTGCTCAACTCCTCTCCGCCAAATATATGATGCAGCGGCACTACGAGCCACTTATCCGGCATCGAATGGAACTCCGCCGGGATATCTTCAAAGTAGTCCACTTCTCCCTGCGCCGCTGGCTCAATGAGGCGTTCACCGGGATTGCCACCTCTAAGCGCTCCCCCAACTTCCTGCTGGAATTTGTTCAATGACTGGATGGAATTCCAGCCGGGGGACCAGAAACGAGGGATCAACGAAGGCGGCGGATCCCCGCCATAGCCTTCCATTGAAAATGCCAAAGGTGTATCGGGATCGCGCGGCTGCTCCGGCTCGTGCACGCTGACGCCAGCGCGCATTGCCGTGCGCCCGCTATAGCGGTGGGGCTGGCGCGGTATCTTCTGGCCATCAATGCGGAAGCTTGCGGGCGGGGCAGCATGCACGATGCGATCCCACCCCGGAATTGCCAGGGCGCAGGCCGCTGTAACATCGTCGAGATTACGCCAGTTTGCTTCACTCCCGCGGCCTGCCACGGCCATAATATCGCGTATCCATCGCCAGCTCTCCTGGATTTCGCCTTCCGGCACGAATACCTGGAAGTAGCGCTGCGCGCGGCCTTCGTTGTTGATCAGGGTGCCGTCTGCTTCGGCGAAGGCGGCTGCGGGAAGCAGCATATGAGCCTTTTCACTGGTGCGATGGGAGGTATGATCGATAACCACGATATGCCGGGCAGCAGCCAGCATGCGTTCGACCAGCACCTTGTCGCTGCGCCGGTACAGGTCATTTTCCAGGATGACGAGGATGTCGGCTGCATCGCTTTCGAGTAACTCCAGTGCCGCTTCCAGGTCGCCGCCCCCCTGCATTGCCATGCCCAGGCTGTTGCATTCGGGTACCGCGTAGCAGAGTGCTGCATTGCGGCCGGTATTGCAGAGTGCCCGTGCCACATTGGCCGCTGCCTCGATGATGCCAATGTCGCCGCAACCCATCCCGGAGATGATCAGGGGATGTTCCGCTCCCTTCAGTTTTTCCGCGATAGCATTCGCCACTGCCCCCGCCTCAGCAGATAGTCCCGCGACCGGGGGTACGTGCGGATCGAGCCTATTAGCGATCGCGAACCCGAGGCGAGTGATATCAGCAGGTGCTCCGCGGAAAGTCTGAGTTGCGATATCGTCCAGGCGGGTGTCCGCTACGGTGGCGACAAGCAGCGGTCCATGCTCGTGCCGTGTAGCCTCGCGGACAGCACTATCGTTCCAGAGCGGGATCTTCATTCTCTCCGCCCGCTTTTCCGGCTGCCGTCGTACTGACTGCCGCAATGAGAGTGCAAGCCGCGGAGCGGTATTGCTGACATCCTCGCCAAGGATGAGGACAGCATCGGCAAGTTCGACGTCGTGCAGGGATGGGATACGGGCAGGCCCCTGCCTCAAAATATCCAGGATTGAGGTCAGTAGCCGCGATTCCCGTTGGTTCAGGCCCGTATGGAACCGGTCCGACCCAACCAAGGTGCGAAGCGCAAAGTTGGCTTCGACTGAAGCACGAGGAGATCCTATTCCGACCACCCTGCCGGATTGAGAGAGAATTTCGCCTAAATACTCAACCGCATCCGATCCAGCGACCGGTTGAGGCAGTTCATTTTTATCCCCGCGTATCGCTGGCTGCCTGATCCGCAACTCGCTGTTAACGAACTCGTAACCATAGCGTCCCCGGTCACAGAGGAAATACCCGTTCACGTCGCCGTTGAAACGATTGCGGATGCGCCGCAATGTGCCGTAGCGCTCGCCGGGAATGGTGTTGCAACCCGAGCCGCAATGCACACAGACCGAGGGTGCGGTCTGAAGGTCCCACTTGCGCGTGTAATGCCACCTGAGTGTCTTGTCAGTGAAAACGCCCGTGGGACACACTTCAACCAGATTCCCGCTGAACTCGCTCTCCAGCGTACCGTCCTGGTGCCGGCCGAAGTAGACCTTGTCGCGTAGAACCAGGGCATCCAGGTCGCGTCCGCCTGCGTAATCCCGATAGAACCGGACGCAGCGATAGCATTGGATGCAGCGGTTCATCTCGTGATTGACCAAAGGCCCGAGGTCCTGGTTATGAAAAGTGCGCTTTGGTCCGCGGTAACGGCGATATACATGGCCGTTCATGACCGTCATGTCCTGTAGATGGCATTCCCCACCCTCGTCGCACACCGGGCAATCATGCGGATGGTTCACCATCAGCCATTCAGCCACGCTTTCCCGAAACTCGTGAGCCTCGGCGTCATCGATCGAGATGAAAGTCCCGTCCTTCGCAGGCGTCATGCAGGCCATCACCAACTTGCCCCGCCTGTCCTCCGCGTTTTTGAACTGTTTTACAGCACACTGGCGGCAGGCGCCAACCGAACCCATGGCGGGATGCCAGCAGAAATAAGGCAGGTTGAATCCTAGCGACAGGCATTGCTGCAGGAGGTTTTCCTGGTCGTTTGCAGGATAAGGCCGGTTATCGATATGGATGGTTGCCACGTTCGCCTCTCATGTATCCGTCAGTTTTCTCTCCAGGGGCAACGTTTTTCATGAATGTGGCGCTCGAAATCGTCCTTGAAATATTTCAGGCCGCTTTGCAGCGGCTCAGCGGCGCCGGGGGCAAGCGCGCAGAAGGTATGCCCGGGACCGAGCAGCCGCGTGTGGGACGCGAGGCGCTCAAGATCGGAGGGCTGCCCGTGGCCTTCTTCCATGTCCCGCAAAATTTGCTCGATCCATGAAAGTCCTGACCAGCATGGGGTGCACCAGCCGCATGATTCCTGGGCGAAGAAATGCTCGAGATTGAGAAGCATTCCGACCGGGCAGGTCCTGTCGTCGAGAATGATCATTGTCCCCGTCCCAAGACGGCTGCCCGCTGCCTGCATGGAATCAAAATCCATGGGTACATCGAGATGATCGGCAACCACGAAGTCCGTGGAGGCGCCACCGGGCAAAAGACCGCGGAACTGGTACCCATCCTGCATCCCGCCTGCATGCTCCTCCAGGATTTCCCGTATGGGCGTGCCCATCGGCAATTCCCATAACCCAGGCTTTTTCACCTTTCCACTTGCCCCATACAGCTTGGTGCCGCCATCCGCGGTATGGCTCAGGCTTTTGAACCATTCCGCCCCCTTGTCGACGATATGCGGGACGTTGCATAACGTTTCAACGTTATTGACAATGGTGGGCTTTCCCCATAGGCCGCTCACCTGCGGATAGGGGGGCTTGGCCCGGGGATTGGCGCGCCTGCCTTCGAGCGCGTTGAGCAGCGCCGTCTCTTCGCCGCATATATAGCGGCCCGCACTGGCATGAAGATGCAATTCCAGACTGTATCCCGATCCAAGGATATTTTTTCCAAGATAACCCTTGCCATAAGCCTCACCGATAGCGCGCTCCATCCTATGTGCCGCCAGTTTGTAGGCCCAGCGCAAGAAGACAAAAGCAATGTCTGCCTGGAGGGCATAAGCGCTCACGATCATCCCCTCCAGCAACTGGTGGGGATTACCCTCCAGCAATAACCGGTCCTTGAACGTGCCGGGCTCCATCTCGTCCGCATTGCAGACAAGATATTTCGGACGCGGAGCATCATCGCCCATGGGAACAAAACTCCATTTCTGGGCAGTGGGAAATCCGGCGCCGCCGCGACCTCGCAGGTTGGCGTCCTTCACCACTTGCTGAACGTCGGCGGGAGCCATCCGCAAGGCTTTCCGCAACCCGGAATAACCCCCGGTTTTCTCATATTGAGCCAGGTCCGGAGGTTCTTTCCCTGTTGAAATGTCATGCGTCAGTGGCTTTTCCATCCGCCTGCCCGCCTTCTTTTAGTTCGCAGGAAGCAAGAATCTCGTCGATTCTCGCCGGATCCAGATCCTGGTAATGCGCATCATCCACCATCATTGCCGGGGCGTGGTCGCATGCGCCGAGGCACACGTTCGGCAAAAGCGTAAAGCGTCCATCGGCGGTGGTCTGCCCGAACTCGATCCCCAGGCGCCGGGTGAGGTGGTCGCGAAGCTTCTCATAACCCATAATCCAGCAACTGACGCTGTCGCATAGCAGAATGACGTGCTTGCCCACCGGTTGGCGGAAAACCATGTTATAGAACGTCGCCACCCCTTCCAGCTCCGCGAGTGTCATTTGCAACGCCTCGGCCACATCGGCCAGGCCTTCATCCGATACCCAGCCCCTATGACGCTGGATGATCTGGAGCGCCTCGATACAGACAGCGCGGCGGTCGGGGTAATGCCGCGAATGTGCTTCAATTTCCTCTCTTTCCTGTTCGCTTAACATAGATTCACCTAGCGATCCACATCGGCCATCACGAAATCGATGCTGCCCAGGATGGCGATCAAATCGGAAACCATCAGCCCTCGGCTTATCTGCGGGATCATTTGCAGGTGCGGAAAGGACGGCGTACGGATGCGTACCCGGTATGCCATCGTATTGCCGTCGCTAATGAGGTAATACCCATTGTTGCCCTTGGTCGCCTCGATGGCCATCAATGCTTCTCCTGGCGGAATGACTGGGCCCCAGCTTACGCCCAGGAAATGGTCGATGAGCGTCTCGATATCGTGAAGCGTGCGCTTCTTGAGGGGAGGCGTTGTGAGCGGATGATCCGCCTTATAGGTTCCCCCTGGCATATTCTCAAGACACTGCCCGATAATGCGCAGGCTTTGGCGAATCTCTTCGGCGCGAACCGCGCAGCGGTCGTAACAATCGCCGTGATCTCCAGTAGGAATGTCAAACTCGAAATTCTCATAGCCCGAGTAAGGCCTCGCCTTGCGGAAATCCCACTCGAAACCGCATGCCCGCAGGTTAGGACCAGTCACTCCCCACTCGATTGCCTCCTTAATGGAGTAGCTGCCAATGCCCTGGGTTCTCGCCTTCACGATCCGGTTTCCGAGAGCGATCTCGTCATACTCGCGCAATCTGGCGGGCATATAGTCAAGAAAATCCCTTACCAGCCGATCCCATCCCGCAGGCAGATCCTGTGCTACTCCACCGATCCGATACCAGCTCGGATGCATGCGGCCGCCGCAGATCGCTTCCACGATGTCGAATATGCGCTCCCGGTCAGTGAACATGAAGAACACGGGAGAGAGCTGGCCGAGGTCCTGTGTAAAAGTTCCATAAAACACGAGATGGCTGGCAATGCGAAAAAATTCGGCCATCATTACCCGTATAACTTTTACCCGCTCGGGCACCTCGATGCCTGCCAGTTTTTCCACGGCGAGCACGTATGGGAGGTTGTTCATGACGCCGCCGAGGTAATCGACACGGTCGGTATAGGGGATGTAGGTATGCCAGGACTGGCGTTCACCCATCTTTTCGGCCCCGCGGTGGTGGAATCCGATTTCGGGCACCGCGTCGACGATCTCCTCGCCGTCCAGTTGCAGGACGATACGAAATACCCCATGGACGCCTGGATGGTTGGGTCCCAGGTTGAGGAACATGAAGTCCGTCCCATCATGTGCCCGGCGCATCCCCCATTCCTCGGGATGAAACCTCAGCGCCTCCTGCTCGGCTTCCTCCCTTTGGGGGGACATATGGAAGGGCTCCATCTCGGTCGCACGGGCCGGATAATCCTTGTGCAAAGGGTGGCCCTGCCAGCCAGGGGGAAGGAGAATGCGGCGAAGATGGGGATGACCATCGAAGACGACCCCGAACATATCCCACACCTCGCGCTCGTACCAGTTGGCAGCTGGCCAGAGTGCTGTAATGGTAGGAGTCGTAAGATGCGGGCTATTCAGCGCAACCTTGAGGCGAACATATGCATTGCGCTCGAACGAGAAGAGGTGATAAACGACTGTAAAGTCGCTTTCCGGCTGCCCCTCGCGATGCCCTCGCGTGCGTTCATCAATCGCCGTAAGGTCGTACAACATGCGGTAGGGCTTTTCGGCCTCTTCTTTCAGATAGCGAAGAACCCGAGGAATGCTGCTTTTTGAAATCCAGCACGTGGGAACTGCGTCGCGTGTCTGCTGAAAGGGGCCGATTGCTTCCCCCCGAGTTGCGGAGGGTCCGAAGCGAGCCTCGATCTCTTCGAGAATGTCAGGAAAACCGGGTTTCAACGCAAGACTGGAAGAAGCATGGGTCACGCGTCATACCTCATCCGGAGGGCGCAGCGTCTCGGCGCTCACTCTCGCAGCCCGGTTCAGGTCTCGCTGCGACGGCCGCCCCGGCTTCGCGATCCCCTGCGGCCCCACCACCCAGCTCAGGGGACGCTTCTCCTTTCCGATCGCATCCTGAAGAAGGTTCAATCCCTGAATGAATGCATCGGGCCGTGGAGGACAACCGGGAACGTAGACATCCACGGGCAGGAATTTGTCGACCCCCTGGACCACGCTGTAGATATCGTACATTCCACCGGAGTTGGCGCAGGAACCCATGGAGATGACCCAGCGCGGTTCCAGCATCTGATCGTAGAGGCGTTGTATGACGGGAGCCATCTTGATGAAAACAGTACCCGAGATTACGATCAGGTCGGCCTGCCGCGGAGAAGCGCGTATCACTTCAGCTCCGAACCGCGCCACATCGTATTTACTGGTGAAGCTCGTGGCCATCTCCACGTAGCAGCAGGACAACCCGAAGTTATAGGGCCAAATCGAGTTTTTACGTCCCCATGCGACAAGATCCTGGAGCCGTGCCAGGAGAACGCTTCTGCGGCCATCGTCCGAAAAATTCCTGATATCGTTAACCGCGTCTTCTGTCGATTGTGTACCTGCTTGTGCCGGCTTTCGAGAATCCGACCTTTCATTTGTCCTGGTTAACGACCATTTCATGGTTTGATTCCCTTTTTCAGTTCCTGTCTCCCGGCCACGCGCGAACGCCGCCAGTTCCTCCCATCCTCTGGCGTGCCCCAATCCAGCGCACCCAACCTCCACAGATAAGCCAGTGCAGCGCCCAGGACAGCGATAAATATGAGTGCCTCGACATATCCGGCCCAACCCAGCTCCCGAAAAGCGATAGCCCAGGCAAAAAGAAACGCGGCTTCGACATCGAAAATTACAAAGAACACCGCGATCAGATAAAATTTGGCAGATAACCGCAGGCGTGCCAAGCCTGCGGGGACGATTCCGCTTTCGAACGGTTCGTTTGTTTCCGGGCTCTTGTGGCGTTCCCCGATTACGTAGGAAAGTCCCACAATGGTCGCGAGAAGCATCACGACAAGGAAGAAATAGGCGACCAGCGGCCAGATTTCAACCGGCGAGCCCTGAACGGTATTCATGGGGGGAAGGGTTTCCTCTGGGCCTGGTTCCTTGTCGGCCTGCCATGCCCGATTCCTGTAAGGGAAGCAAACGCAAGTATTTCAAACCAGAATCGCGTGTTCTGTGCGATAGACAACAGTGGGCAGGTGCAAAATTACCTCCCCAATCCCGCTGGAATGCCTCGAATGGCAGCAAATTGCCTGGGATGATCTTCAAAGATATGCATGCAACATGAGAACGACCAAGCGGAGGGGGAGAACGATAAAGGCGGATATAAGCGGGCAACGAGACCTGTTTTCTGTCTGCTCGTTACTGCTGAAAGTGATTGTGGCGCTGGCGATCCTCGTAGTGAATACTATTGCGGCTGCTTCGGCGGATACGTTCCGCAACAGTTGCGAAAAGACGGTCGGCGCAGGGAAGGTAGTGGTTACATATATCGACAGCGAAACCATATACAACAGCTCACATTCGACAAAATCGCTCCAATCCCGGACTGCCAAAAGCAGCGACAGCTATCACAGCATTTATGGATTGACACACGCGGAACCATCATTCCGCCTGGAAATACGGTCACGGTTGCTGGTGAACGCGGATGGACAGACGTGCATGGTTCCGGATGTTTCAGTAAAACTGGGCTTTTCGGCAATGCACGTATACCTGGCCAAAGAGCTCGGGGACAGCTGCAGGAAAAATATCGTGCGGGAGCACGAACTGGAGCACGTATCCACGTGGAAATCCCATTTTCGCATAGGAGCGAAAATGCTCAAGGAACCGCTACGGGCGGCATTCTCCCGACCCCGTCATTACAGCTCGGAGAAAGAAGCGCAGGCCGACTTGAAACCCTGGGTGGAAGAAGTGCTGAAGCCCTTGCAGCATAAACTGGTGAATTCAGTGATGGACGCTCAACGGGCGATCGATGCTCCTGCGTCTTATGAGCGAGTAAGGCAGCGCCTGTATATGTGCCTTGCAGGAAACAGCTGACTTTGCTTCAATATCGGGATAATATTCAAAAGCTCAGGGACCCAGAGACAAGTCCCGGCGGGAGGTGGCGTGCAGGATGTCGTGCGTGAAAGGAAGAGCGGGTTATTTCCGCTTTAAGGCTTGGGACACCCTATGCATCCGTTCGTATTGAGCTTGGAAAAATCGACTTCATCGAGGACTGCTCCCCGTAGGTCAGCTCCCTGAAGAGTTGCATTATCAAGCTTTACGCCCGTCATGTTGGCTCCGCGGAAGTCGGCTTGTGTCATTACGCTCCCTGATAGGTCCGCCCTTTGAAGCTGAGCATTGCGAAACTTCGCATTCGTCAGGTTCGCCCCGCTCAAATTAGCGCCTTTCAATTGTGCATCCGTGAGATCGGATCGCGTCAAGTCAGCGCTCTTGAGGCGCACCCCGTTCAACTGGGCGTGATCGAGCCTGGCACCGACAATCGTTGCGTTTTTTAAATCTGCATCGTTCAGTACCGCGCCTTCAAGATTTGAACCCGTCAGATTGACCATATCCATATTCGCGTTCAGAAGATTGGCCCCCTGCAAGTTGGCCCCGCTCAAATTGGATTTCCGAAAACCTGCCCGCGCGAGATCAGCGCCATGCATGTCGGCTGCTCGTAAATCCAGTTCGATGCAGAGCGCAGCGGGGCGGATTTCGCAGCCATTGATATTCGCGGCAACGGCACTATCCGTGGTAATTGCGGCGGCGAGCAGAATCAGGTAACGGTTCATTTTTCACCGGGATCGAGGAATAATAAATGGATGGTATATGATTCTCTCTGCTGCATCGGTTTGGTAACCAACATACCCGACATACCTTGGACTGCACATCTGCCTGGAAAAAAAACCAATAGCGGATCGAGTTAACTCGATCTTTGATGCGGAATCAGGAACCTTTCATTCTTTTCAAGTCCTCGATTACTTCAACAGAATTTCGCGACGCGCTCGCCGATAAATAGATTTTGGCGATTCTGCCGTCCGGGTCGATGAGGTAAGTGTTTCGCTTGGCCATACCGATGATGCTCCACATCGAATCGTAACGCTTCGCGGTCTCGCCCTTGCTGTCCGCCAGAAGCGGAAAGGGAAGATTATATTTTTTGGCAAAACCGGCATGGCTGGCGCTGTCGTCCACGCTTATACCAACGACTTCCGCGCCCAGATCCCTCAATTGGTGAATGTCATCACGGAACTTGCACGCCTGCTTCGTGCAACCAGGCGTGTTGTCCTTGACATAGAAGTACAAGGTCAGCCACTTGCCGTGATAATCAGAGAGTTTGTGGGTCTTGCCGTTTTGATCAGGAAGATTAAAATCCGGCGCTGCCTGGCCCACCTTAAGAGGTTCGGCAACTGCACCACGACTCCCCAAAGTCATGATCATTGTTACTAATGCTGCAAGTATGGCGAACAATTTCATGATTTCATCCCTTGATATTTCCATTAATCTTGCCAATTCCGATCGGATAAGCCCATTTGCAGCAAACCCTGCCGGATCGATCGTCAACATTTGTGCCTGTTGACACTTGTTTCGCCCCCGCCTCCGTGACGAGATTTCAACCGGAACGAGGCACGAGTCGGACAGCGGAGCAAGCTTTGTAAGCGGCGAGTAACGATGGACCGACGAATTCCATCCGGTGCACCCAAAAAAAGCGCCGCAATCACATGTTCCTGCTCTTCTTGATCAGGTCATAAGCTGCCTGCACTTCCTGTGCTTGGGCAGTCGCTACTTTGATCATATCCTCCGGGAGACCTTGGCCCATTAATTTATCAGGATGATACTGGCTCATGAGCTTTCTATAGGCACGCTTGATTTCCTGGTCGGTACTCTCCCTGGTCACGCCCAAAGCCTTGTACGCTTCATCGAGGGAGGTAGGGGAAGCAGCTTTGCCTCCCGCAAAGTGGGACTGGTTCAGAACCATGTCCAGCAGTTGCCGGAATGCAGATTCATCATAGCCGAGATGCAGCGCGCAGTTTCTTAACAGCGTCTCCTCCCGGGCGTCCATAAGCCCGTCGGAAATTGCCATCACGATGAGATAAACCAGAAGCATCTGGCGCAGGCTGTTGGTATGTCCGCAAACGACCATGAATTCGTCCAGCTTGCGCTCGTAATCAAAATCGGGGGCGGCTCCCTGCTTGAACAGCGCGATTGCCTGTTGCCGGTGCTCGGTCGTCATTCCCAGTTTTTGCATGAAATCTTCCACGTGGGATATCTCATCCGGGGTAATGTGCCCATCTGCCTTTGCAAGCTTTCCCATCATGATGAAGACTGTTTGGATGAAGACGGCCTGCCGATTGGCGTTGGTCAGGGGATTGACTGCCCCTGCCCCATACGCAACATATCTGTCGATGAAGCTGCCGACGATATAGCCGACCAAGGCGCCGAAAAAGCCGAGGAAGTACAAACCCAGCAAGGCTCCGATTATCTTGAACAAGGCAATATTCCTGGAATGGGATGAGATGGGAGTGAATGAGAAACGCAGCCAGAGGCATCTGGAATTATCCCCCAACTAGCGCCCGAATAATATTAATAGGTAATATTACTATTGAAGACAGGTAACTCATTCTCGCCGCTGCTCACTGCTGGCAGATGGCAGACGAAAAACAGGAGGAAATGATGATTGAATTGTACTCAAGTCCTACCCCAAATGGCCAAAAGGTCATGATCATGCTCGAGGAAACCGGCCTGGAGTGGAAGCATATCGACGTCAATATATCGCTTGGGGAGCAGTTTCAAGCGGAGCATCTGAGGCTCAATCCCAATAACAAGATTCCCGCAATTATCGATACGGATGGACCGGGTGGCAGACCTTACACAATGATGGAATCGGGCGCCATTCTTGTTTATCTCGCCGAAAAAACCGGAAAGTTCATGCCGAGGGATGAGCGCAGGCACTACGATACGCTGCAATGGCTGTTCTTCCAGGCTGCCCATATCGGGCCGATGTTCGGCCAGGCGAATCACTTCAACCGGCAGGCCAGCGACAACCACTACGCGAGGGACCGATACAACAATGAGTCGCTGCGGCTGTATCGTGTGCTCGAGAATCGCCTGCGGGAGACTGACTGGATCGCGGGAGATGAATATACGATAGCGGACATCGCCACCTACCCATGGTGCAAGGGCCATGCGGATCGCGGCGTGAACAAGGCAAGCTTTCCCAATTTCATGCGCTGGTTCGATGCCATGGAATCGAGACAGGGTGTGCAGCGCAGCAATCGAATGGCCACCGAGATTCGAGAGCGCATGGACAAGGCGGCGGAAGGTCGAAAACCCATCGATATTTATGACACCAAGGATAACGGAGATCGCCTTGCTCGCGCCACTCGCGACTAGGATCCCTGCTAACCCAGCATTCAGGCCACGCGGTGCAAGGATGCTCGGAAGCGGCCGTCAGCTAACTTGAAAAAAATCAGCGATAAAACAAGGCTGCAGCTTCATTCTCTGGTAAACAATTGCTCAAAATTTGGGTCAAAAAAGCAGACGGTCTGACAAGTGCCTATCTGACACGCGGCGTCGGGCGGATTCATCCTGTGATGCAACCCGCGTCGGCAAGGTCGCTTTCCTTCCGTCACTCGTTCACGAAATCATGCATCACGATCTCGCAGTGCCCAGGCACATTAATTCACTGGATATAAAATATGGCGTCTTTCAAGAGGTTTTGCCTTGCGATATCCCTGGCTGCTCTTTTAGCAGCCCCTCAATTTGGCTGCGCCCCCTACATGGCTGCAAAACAACCAGGGGCAAAAAACCTGGAGTTGTTTAAAACAGGAACTCCCCGAAATGCTCTATTGGCCGAGTTTGGCGCGCCGGCGGTGAGTGAAAATAGAAATGGGACTCAACACGAAATATTCAGGTTTGTGCAGGGGTACAGTACCGCAGCGCGAACAAGCAGGGCGCTTTTGCATGGAGTGGCGGATGTGGCAACCTTTGGGCTTTGGGAGGTCGTCGGAACACCCGCAGAAGCAGTATTTAGCGGGGACGAAATGGCATACGACGTCACTTATGACAAGAACGACCGCGTCGATCAGGTCACGATACTGAAAATGGATAAGTAAAGCGGGCAGGAACACAAGTTTGGCAGGAAACGAAACTTGTTCGAAGCTCCCCTTTCATCCTTTTCCCCTGCCAAGGAATTTATCCATGGGCATCGACCAAGCCCCATCGACACAGTTTTGCGAGCTGTTGCAATTATTTGCCTTACGTCCCACTAACGTACTCTAAATTCGGAATTCTGCATACTCCCCTAATCGGGCGCTCCCACGTTGGGCGCTGCCAACTTCCACCGTTTGGCTGAAGCTGCGGATCAGGCTTGGGCTTAACCAGCCTTGCGTAGCCGCTCGCCAAAGCCTGCCAGGCAAAGCCGCTCAGCAGCATGACGCAGGTCTCGGGTTCGGGGACGATTTTGCTGGATAAACGAGGATCTGTCCATGATTATTGATCCCGTACGCTTCGTCTATAGTGTTTCTGCCCGGCAGGTTCACCACCAACGAGTTGAGATCGGTTATCCCCACGCCATTGGGGCCTGTGATGAAGGCGTGAACAGAACCATCGGCTGTGCCAGAACTGCCGACCGCCTGTCCGGCATCATTGATGCCAGCGGCGACACTTTCACTGTAAGTCCCGCCTAACGTACCGAGATCCCTCATTCCCCCGCCATCAGGACCCGTGATGAAGGCGTGGGGAAAACCATCTCGGGTGTAAAAATTTCCAACTACCTGTCCTGTGTCGTTGATGCCAGTGGCGGAACTGTCACTCCCCGGCACCCCCAGGTCTCTCATCCCTACGCCATTGGGACCCGTGATGAAGGCATGCTTGGGATCACTGCCTGTGCTGGAATATCCGACTACTTGGCCGGAATCGTTGATGCCAGCGGCAGTACTATGGGTCCCGCCCCTCAGGGCACCCAGATCCCTCATCCCCACCCCATTGGGACCTGTGATGAAAGCGTGGGAAGAACCGTCCATGTAAGAATATCCGACCACCTGCCCGGCATTATTGATGCTGGTAGCGTAACTGTTACTGTAGTAATCCCTACCCAGCGTGCCCAGATCTCTCATCCCCACGCCATTGGGACCCGTGATGAAGGCATGGGAAGAAAAACCGTCTTCGGTATCAGAATACCCGACCACCTGTCCCGCATCGTTGATGCCATTGGCGAAACTCAAACGCCCACCCAGCGTACCCAGATCCCTCATCCCCACGCCATTGGGACCCGTGATGAAGGCGTGAACAGAACCATCGGACGTGAGAAAATGTCCGACCACCTGTCCCGAATCGTTGATACCGGAGGCGACACTATAAGTCCCGCCCAAGGTACCGAGGTAAGTCAGTTTGCCGTCAGGATTCAAGATGGCCGCAGTGCCAGCGAAGACCGGCGCCACGTAGCCAAGGCTTGCGCTCAGCACTGTCGCGGCAAGAAAATTGCAGACTTTAGAGCAGCGGATGGTTTGGATGGCGGTGCTCCGTCAGGAACGGCGTTGAGGAGCCTGGTTGTTTGAATATAGGCGATCAAAGCCAATTGTCGAAAGCGCCCGGATGCCGGGAGAACATGCCGGATAGAGCTCGTAAACTCCCCTATAGCCATGGATCAGGCCAACTTGAGCAGCCAGCTTTGTTAAGGCGCGCGCTAAAGCTTATCAGGACCAAACCGGCCGGCATGGCACAGGGTTCGGGTTCGGGTTCGGGTTCGGGTTCGGGTTCGGGTTCGGGTTCGGGTTCGGGTTCGGGTTCGGGGGACAATAGTAGTAGTAAAGACAAGAATCTGTCCATGATTATTGATCCCGTATGCTAAGGCTATAAATTTCCCGCGCTGCAGGCTCACAACGAGTTGGCGGCGCTCATCCCACCCGCCCTGTCAGCCTTCCAGCGGCAGGTTATCCTGCAGCTTTCGCAACTGCTCGATTTAGAAATCCGTATATCCGCCGTCTCCATGGGGTAAACTTGAGCCATCTTTTACTCCAGTTTTGTTATGGCTCAATATGTTTTGACAATGAACCGCGTGGGCAAGATCGTTCCACCCAGGCGCACGATTCTCAAGGATATCTCCATCAGTTTCTTTCCCGGTGCGAAGATCGGCCTGCTGGGGCTCAATGGCTCAGGCAAGTCGACGGTTCTGAAGATCATGTCGGGCGTTGACAAGGATATCGAGGGGGAGGTTACCGCCATGCCTAACCTCAACATCGGTTACCTTCCGCAAGAACCTCAACTTAATCCCGAACAAACGGTGCGCGATGCAGTACAGGAAGGACTGGGTGAACTGTTTACAGCCCAGCAGAAACTGGAAGAGATCTATGCCGCTTACGCGGAGCCCGATGCCGATTTTGACGCGTTGGCCACGGAACAGAGCCGGCTCGAAGCCATACTCGCCACCGGCGGCGGAAATACGAGCCAACAGATGGAAATTGCCGCGGATGCGCTCCGCCTACCCGATTGGGATACCCGGGTCAAACATCTTTCCGGAGGGGAAAAGCGCCGCGTGGCATTGTGCAAACTGCTGCTATCCAAGCCCGACATGCTGTTGCTGGACGAACCCACCAATCACCTTGATGCAGAGTCCGTCGAATGGCTCGAGCAGTTTCTCACGCGGTTTCCCGGTACTGTTGTGGCAGTCACCCATGACCGTTATTTTCTTGACAACGCTGCCGAGTGGATCCTGGAGCTTGACCGCGGTCATGGCATACCCTGGAAGGGTAACTACAGTTCGTGGCTGGAGCAAAAGGAAAACCGCCTGAAGCAGGAAGAATCGGCGGAATCCGCTCGACAGAAATCGCTGAAGAAAGAACTGGAGTGGGTCAGGCAGAATCCCAAGGGGCGCCAAGCCAAATCGAAGGCGCGCATCGCCCGGTTTGAAGAACTTAATTCCCAGGAATATCAGAAGCGTAACGAGACGCAGGAAATATTCATTCCCGTCGCGGACAGGCTGGGCAACGAAGTCATCGAATTCAAAAATGTCTCGAAAGCCTACGATGATCGCCTTCTGATCGAGAATCTAAACTTCAAGGTACCCGCTGGCGCCATTGTCGGGATTATCGGCCCAAATGGAGCGGGCAAATCGACGCTGTTCCGCATGATTACGGGAAAGGAGCAACCAGATTCAGGTGAAATCCGCGTTGGACCGACGGTCAGGATAGCGCACGTGGATCAATCCCGCGAAGCGCTTGATGGGGCCAAAAACGTTTTCGACACCATTTCGGGGGGCCATGATATCCTCACCGTCGGAAAGTACGAAACGCCTGTGCGCGCCTATCTTGGCCGTTTCAACTTCAAGGGAGCGGATCAGCAAAAAATTGTGGGAAACCTGTCCGGGGGCGAGAGGGGCCGACTTCACCTGGCGAAAATGCTCATCTCGGGAGGAAACGTCCTGCTTCTTGATGAGCCTTCCAACGATCTGGACGTGGAAACACTGCGCGCACTCGAGGAGGCGCTGCTGGAATTCGCCGGCTCCGTCCTGGTGATATCCCACGACCGATGGTTTCTGGATCGTATCGCTACCCACATCCTGTCTTTCGAAGGAAATTCGCAGGTTGCGTTCTTCGACGGGAATTACCAGGAATACGAAGCGGACAAACGGAAGCGTCTCGGCGAAGAGGGCGCAAAGCCCAAGCGGCTACGCTACAAGCCGATCAACCGATGAGCCGCCATTTATGAAACCGGCGGCTCAATTCCCGTGGAAGGGACCGACCTTCCCGCTAATAACGGCCCTCGCGCTTCGGACCAGTTCCAGTGATGTCGGTATCCGAGTCATCATAGCGCTCCGTCCCATCCGTACTGTACCGGGAGTTATCCCGTTTTTTTTGCGTGGTTGAACCTTCCTTTATATGCAACCTCTCTTTTATGCTTTTGTCCTTATTATTGGGGTTCGTGTCCCGAACGGCTGGGGAATCCGCCGGGCCAATCTCATCGGGGATGTCCTGCCCTGCTGAATGAACCAATCCGGCGCCGGTCAAACCTAAAATCACTGAACTGGTAACGACAAACGATCTGAAGACTAATCTCCTGGTTTTCATGTTTATTCTCCTGAGTTCGCTCTGCGGGATTTAAGCTATCCCAAATGATAGCGTCGCCGTCAAGCTGTTCAGTACGCTAGCACACTTAAGCACAGGAATATTTATCCAGATAACAGACTGCTTTCAGCTTGCGAACAAATGCAAAAGAGGACGCACGTGCGAGGAGAGAGCGGTTCGAGGGGGCAAGTTATAAAAACGGCGATAACCCCCGCTCATGTCCTCGGTTGCGAACCATACGAACCAAGCTGTCTGATATCATGCATGTGCCATCCCTGCCGACGGGCGAGATGACGCTCTGGTTCCTTAACAGCCCTCGTTCATGAAAACGATCTCTTTCGTATTCTTATTCGCTTGTGTCCTTACCCTCTTACCCATATCAACCGAGGTGTCGGCCTTGGAACAAGAGGAAGCTTGCCCCGAATGTCCCGTGATGGTGTCCGTTCCCGGTGCTAAATTTGCCATCGGAAAATATGAAGTGACTTTCAAGGAATGGGATGCCTGTGTCGCAGATCGGGGTTGCGGGGGCTACCAGCCCTATGACAACGGCTGGGGCCGGGACGCCCGGCCCGTGATCAACGTGAGCTGGAACGATGTTCAGACATATATTCGGTGGCTATCGCAAAAAACCGGCAAGGCCTATCGCCTTCCCACTGAGCAGGAATGGGAAATTGCCATGCGGGGAGGCACGACCACCGAGTATTATTGGGGCAACGATGTAGGCCGAAACAACGCCAACTGCGATGGATGCGGGAGCGAATGGGATAACAGGAAAACTGCGCCGGTAGGCAGCTTCAAACCGAATCCCTTCGGCTTGTATGACATGATGGGCAACACATGGGAGTGGACCGATAGTTGCTGGAAAGGCAATTGCATGAAGCGCATGCTTTGCGGCGGTTCCTGGAACCACAGGCCTCAGGATATGCGTGCCGGCATGTGCAACTGGTTTGACACGAACAAGCGGATGCGCTACCTGGGGTTTCGAGTCGCCCTTTCCCTTCCCTGACTTGCGATACCTCGCCGCTCCACCCTTGCTCAAGCCTCCACGTTCTGGCAGACCGCTAGCTGGCCCGCCTGATACTTGCGCCCAGCAGGGATAGCTTGTGCTCGATATGCTCATATCCGCGGTCAAGATGGTACACCCGGTCAATAATTGTTTCTCCCTTGGCAATCAGCCCCGCAAGCACAAGACTTGCCGATGCCCGCAAGTCCGTAGCCATGACTTTCGCCCCATCGAGCGCTGAAACGCCACACACCACAGCGGTGTTTCCTTCCACCTTGATATCGGCATTCATTCGTTCAAGTTCCTGTACATGCATGAAGCGGTTTTCAAATATGGTTTCAGTAATGATCGCGGTGCCCTCTGCAATACTGTTGAGTACCATGAACTGCGCCTGCATGTCTGTCGGAAATGCCGGATAAGGTGAAGTTCGAAGGTTCACCGACTTGAGCGGAGTGCTCATTCGCAGATGTATCCAGTCTTCCCCGGACTCGATCGCAGCGCCTGCCTCCATCAGTTTGTCCAGCACGGCATCGAGCGTATCCGTTCTGGTGTCGAGCAAACGGACATCTCCTCCACTTGCAGCAGCGGCGACAAGGAACGTTCCAGCCTCGATCCGGTCAGGCATTACCCTGTGCCCCGCCGAATGCAACGCAGTAACGCCCTCGATCGTGATGATATCGGTGCCCACACCTTGAATTTTAGCGCCCATCGCGATCAGGCAGTTCGCAAGATCCGTTACCTCAGGCTCCCGCGCCGCATTTTCAAGCACTGTTATACCGTCGGCAAGGGTAGCGGCCATCATCAGGTTTTCCGTCCCGGTCACCGTTACCAGATCCATGACAATATGCGCGCCGCTTAAGCGTTTCGCCTTGGCATGAATATAGCCATGCTCAATACCAATGTCAGCGCCCATCGCCTGCAGTCCCTTTATGTGCTGGTCTACCGGACGTAAACCGATGGCGCACCCCCCCGGCAGGGATACTCTGGCCTCGCCCGCCCGGGCGAGCATTGGGCCGAGGACCAGGATTGCCGCCCGCATGGTCTTGACCATTTCATAAGGCGCGACAAGGTGAGACAGGCGCGAAGCGGTAAGCTGGGTCCTTTTGCCATCCACTGCGACCTGAACGCCCATTTGGCGAAGAAGGCTCAGCATCGTGGTGACATCATTGAGATGCGGGACATTATCAACAAAGAGTGTCTCTTCGGTGAGCAGAGAAGCGCACAGAATCGGTAGCGCGGCGTTTTTCGCGCCGGATATGCAAACTTCGCCTAACAGGGGGATACCGCCTTGAATAATCAGTTTTTGCATTGGAAACAGGTTACGGTGTCACGGGAGATGGGTTTCATGTACCTCAAGACGTACTTTCAAGGCTTCGAGGCTGAGCTAAGGCATCAATTAAGGGATCAAGCGGCAGAAATCATTGGGGAGAGGGAGGGGCACCATCGGTTAGCCCAAATTCGGAAAAGCGTGGACAACCGTAACAAACGGCGTGTCCCGGCTATACGAAAGGTCCTTTCTATGTCGGACGGGTGACTGGAGTGACGGGATCAGAGTCGACAGCAGTTTAGTGAAGGTTCATGCGCGGGACCATGGTTGAAATATGCCCGAGTTCGCTTCATCATATCGCAAAGTGCGCCTTAATGGTTTTCAAATTGCAATCCATCGCTACCTACGACAATAATGAGGAGATCAGATGAAGAAAAGTACGGTCCAGACCAATGATGCGCCCAAGCCGATAGGTCCTTATTCCCAGGCAATACGGGTGAGCGGTGGAGATACGGTTTACCTGTCCGGCCAGATCGGCCTTAACCCTTCTACCATGCAAATGGCCCCGGATGTGGAAGAGCAGGCGCAGCAAGTGTTTTCGAATCTTATGGCAGTCGCTGCAGCGAGCGGGGGAAGCCTGAGCGATATCGTCAAGTTGAATGTTTACTTGACCGATCTTTCCAATTTTGAAAAAGTGAATGCGATCATGGCAAGCCATTTCAAGGAGCCATATCCTGCACGGGCGGCAATCGGGGTAGCGGCCCTGCCGCGGGGTGCGCTGGTGGAAGTTGACGGGGTTCTGGTATTGCCGGGGTGAATGGCAGACGCAACTTCGATCATGGCTTCCCCTGCTCAGGCCGGATCTATTGGCGGAGCGCTGGAAGATAAGCTGTCGAGGCTAGGCATCAAGGATGAACTCGGCCTGCTGATGCATTTACCATTGCGTTATGAAGATGAAACGCATCTTTATCCCATTCGGGATGCTCCCGAGAACAGGATCGTGCAGGTCGAGGGGGTCATTACCCACAGCCAGGTCATGTTTCGCCCGCGTCGGCAGCTCGTATGCCGCGTGGATGACGGTACCGGCGTGCTTGTCATGCGCTTTCTCAATTTTTACGGCAGCCAGGCAAAGGCGTACGCATCAGGGGGGCGCGTCCGCTTGGTGGGCGAGATACGCGGTGGCTTTTTTGGTATGGAGATGGTTCACCCGAAATGCCGCCTCATAAATGGGACCGAGCCATTGCCCGACACGCTGACTCCAGTCTACCCCACCACGGCTGGGCTTTCATCCAGCGCGATCCACAAGCTTGTTCTGCGCGCGCTCAAACGCGTACACGGTTACAGCAGCGCAGGAAATGAGAAGCAGGAGGATTGCCTTTCAGAAACACTGCCGGAGAATATCCTGGAACGGTTGGGTTTACCCGGTTTCAGAAATAGCATAACCTTCCTGCATCAGCCTTGCCCCGACACGCCTGTCGCATCGTTGGAACGGCGTACGCATCCGGCGTGGCGGCGGATCAAGTTTGACGAATTACTTGCCCAGCAATTGTCCATGCGCCTCCATTACCGCCGCAGGCGCAGCGGCAGCGCACCCGTTCTTGAGGCAAGGAACCGGTTGGCCGGCAAACTGCTTGAATCACTGCCCTTCCAACTCACGAAGGGGCAAAAGAAAGCGGTTGGCGAGATCAGCAAGGATCTCGCCGCCACCTTCCCCATGCAACGGCTCCTGCAAGGCGATGTAGGGAGTGGCAAGACAGTGGTTGCCGCGCTCGCCATGCTACAGGCCATCGAAAACGGCTATCAGGCGGCCATG
Source organism: Nitrosospira sp. (assembly GCA_035692965.1). Lineage (GTDB taxonomy): Bacteria > Pseudomonadota > Gammaproteobacteria > Burkholderiales > Nitrosomonadaceae > Nitrosospira. The sequence continues at coordinate 25,861 of DASSHJ010000228.1, forward strand.
ATGGCGCCTACAGAGATTTTGGCAGAGCAGCATTATCGAAAACTGTCCAAGTGGCTTCTTCCCATCCTGGAACCGCTGGGGATGGCAATTGCGTGGATATCGGGTCAGCAGAAAAAGAGCCAGCGGGAATCGATGCTGAATCATATCGCCAGAGGGCGCGCCATGCTGGCCATCGGTACTCATGCATTATTCCAGGAACAGGTGCAGTTTGATCGATTAGGCCTGGTCATCGTTGACGAGCAGCATCGTTTTGGCGTGCATCAGCGCCTGGCGCTGAGAAGGAAAGGCACGGGCACGATCGGGACGCCCCACCAATTGATGATGAGCGCCACGCCCATTCCTCGCACGCTTTCGATGAGCTATTTCGCGGACCTGGATGTATCAGTCATCGATGAACTGCCGCCAGGCCGCGCCGGGATTGCTACCCGATTGTTTGCTGATACTCGGCGCGACGAGGTGATAGCCCGCATTCGCGACGCGTGCCAAAGCGGCAGGCAGGCATACTGGGTGTGTCCGCTCATCGAGGAATCCGAAGCCCTCCAGTTGAAAACAGCGCTGGAAACGCGCGAAACGCTGAGCGGGATTTTCCCGGACTTGAGAATCGGTCTGGTGCACGGGAAGCTGCCGCCGCAGGAAAAATCGGCAGTGATGGAAGCATTCGCACAAGGCGACATTTCACTGCTTGTGGCCACGACAGTGATTGAAGTTGGCGTGGATGTTCCCAATGCTTCCCTGATGATCATCGAGCATGCCGAACGAATGGGGCTGGCGCAGCTTCATCAGCTGCGAGGCCGTGTAGGACGTGGCGAAGCGGGTGGACAATGCATATTACTGTACCAAAAACCTTTATCGGCAAATGCCCGCGAGCGTCTCAAAATCATTTTCGAACATACCGATGGATTCGAGATTGCGCGCCACGACCTGCGCCTGCGCGGTCCCGGCGAATTTCTCGGCGCCCGCCAGAGCGGAGTACCCATGCTGAAGTTCGCCGACCTGGAGCAGGACATTGATTTGCTTGATGCGGCACGCAATGTTGCAGATGATCTACTGTGCAATCACCCGTTCGAAGCGCAATTCCACCTCGAACGCTGGCTTGGACGAAAAAGCGAATACCTTCAGGTCTGAATCATTAATCCGTTCGGTGCCCGCCGCCAGGCTTCCCCCATGATTATTCAGGTTGATAACCTGACACTGGAGCATCCCGGAAAAACGTTATGCCGCGGCTTGAGCGTGACAATCAATGCGGGCGAATGCTGGGCGATACTCGGAAAGAACGGATCTGGCAAGACAACGCTGTTGAATGCCTTTGCAGGCTTGGGCGAGCCAAAAGATCAGGCGGATGCAAGGATACTGGCAGACGGGAAACCGCCTCATGTATGGCCGCGGCGCGAGTTTTCCCGCAATCTCGGAATTCTGCTGCAGGAGGAGCCAGGAGAATTCTGGGGCAATGTCGAGGAGTATGTGCTGCTGGGCAGGCACCCCCATCTGAGGAGTTTGTTCGGCTGGGACGAGACCGATCACGAAATCGCCATGCAAGCCCTGGAGCGGATGGAACTGACAGATGTAGCTCATCGCCGTATTGGCACGTTATCGGGAGGAGAGCGCCAACGAGCAAGGATCGCCCTGCTGCTCGCCCAGTCGCCGTCGTGCTATCTGCTCGACGAACCGCTTCAGCACCTGGATCTGCGCCATCAGTTAGCCACCCTTGCGCTGTTTCATGAACTAACCAGGAATGGAAGAACTATTGTCATGGTACTCCACGACGCGAGTTGGGCAAACCGGTTCTGCAGCCACGTTCTCATGCTGTTCGACAATGGCTCCGCGACAGCCGGCCCGGTCAAGGAAGTGCTCAATCGCACCAATCTCGAAACGCTTTATCATTGTCCCATGCATGAAATCGGGATAGGAGGCGTAAGCCATTTCATACCGGCAGACGTCGCGCCCCGTGTATAATTCCGGCTTGATGTCCCCCTTGACGGAACCCTGGAGCCATTCCTGCGCTTTTTCGGGTTCCCAATTGCATGATCGGTAAACTTCTTCGCCGCGTCTTCACCCGCGGCAAACCTCCCTCCTCCCCCGTCCCCGGCTCCGCTTCCGGCCCCAATGTTATTCCAAGGGAGGAACATGGCATCTCGCGGGATCACATCAACAAATGCGCACTAAATGTAACCTCAAGCCTGCAGGAGGCCGGATTCGCTGCTTTTATCGTTGGCGGGGCGGCACGTGACCTGATATTGGGACTGGAACCGAAGGACTTCGACGTCGCGACAAATGCGACGCCTGAGGAAGTGCGCCCCATTTTCAGACGCTCGCGTATCATTGGCCGCCGTTTCCGCCTGGTTCACGTCATGTGCGGACAAGAGACAGTCGAAGTATCGACGTTTCGGGGCGGGTCATCAGGAGAAGACGAGCTTGCTTCAGAAGATCATACTGATGACCAGGGGCGGCTGCTGCATGACAATATATTCGGCACGCAGGAAGAGGATGCGAAGCGTCGCGATTTCACTGTCAACGCGCTGTTTTTCGATCCCGTTCATGAAGAGATCTGGGATTATCTGAACGGGTATGACGACATCAAGGCTCGGCGCTTGCGCATTATCGGCGACCCGGAGCGCCGGTATCGCGAGGATCCCATCAGGATGCTCCGGGCAGTCCGGCTCGCCGCCAAGCTCGATATGCAGATCGACGCGGATACCGCGGCTCCCATTCGCGATCTTGCTCCGCTGTTGCGTAATGTCCCCCCATCGCGGCTGTTTGACGAGATGCTCAAGCTGCTGCTCTCCGGCCACGCGCTCACGTGCGTGGCCGAGCTACGCAAACGCGGATTGCACCACGGCCTGCTCCCCATGCTGGATGTGATACTGGAGCAGCCACTGGGTGAGCGCTTTATTACGCTTGCGCTAACGAATACCGACGAGCGCGTCCGGCAGGAAAAGCCAGTTTCTCCCGGATTTCTTTTCGCAGCGCTTCTGTGGCATGAAGTCCTCGGCGCGTGGAACAATCGCCAGGCGGCGGGGGAAAGACCAATTCCTGCCCTGTACGAGGCGATGGATGACGTGCTGGAAGTGCAAAACAAGAATCTTGCAATTCCCCGCCGCTACGATGCTGTCATGAAAGAGATCTGGGCGGCCCAGCCGCGTTTCGCTGCACGGTCCGGGCGCAGGCCATTCCGGCTGCTGGAGCATCCTCGTTTTCGGGCTGCATACGATTTCATGCTGCTCCGTTGCGAGAGCGGAGAAGTGGATAGCGAACTGGGCAAATGGTGGCAGATATTCCAGCATGCGAACTCCGGCGAACGCGAAGCAATGCTGATCAGGGATGAACTTCTAAACAAGCGTAAAAGAAGCAGGGGACGACGCAAACCAGCATTGGCGGATACGGTTGATAACGGAAAGCTGACGGATTCCGACGCCTCGGGTCCGAAATAGGCATGGCGCGCATTGTGTCCTCGCACGCCGTCTGCCCGGCCTTCATAGCACTCGGCAGCAATCTGGCCAATCCTGAAAGCCAGGTACTGACTGCATTCGATGAACTGGCGAGGCTTCGCTCGAGCCGCCTGCTCACGCACTCTTCACTCTATCGAAGCGCTCCCGTCGGACGCCTCGATCAGCCGGATTTCATCAATGCCGCGGCGTACATGGAAACTGTCCTGTCCCCTCACGAGTTGCTCGCCGCCCTGCTGGATATCGAGCGCACACATGGCCGAGTGCGTGAATGTCGTGATGGGCCGCGGACACTGGATTTAGACCTCCTGATCTATAACGATTTCGAATGCAATGATTCCTCCCTGACTCTGCCGCATCCAAGAATGCATCAAAGGGCCTTTGTGATCCAGCCACTTATGGAAATCGCGCCGGATGTCCGTATTCCCGGGCAACCTGCTCTGGCTGAATTGCTGGCTGCATGCGGAGGGCAGCGTCTCGAACGTCTGAAGAACAACCGGGAATGAAGCTGGAAGAATACCGACATATCGTGATTGAAGGACCGATCGGGGTAGGTAAGACCAGTCTTGCAAGGCGCATGGCAAACCACCTGCGCGGGGAACTCCTGCTCGAAAAACCGGATGACAACCCGTTCCTCGACAGGTTTTACGAGGACATGCCCCGTTACGCACTGCCAACCCAGTTGTTTTTTCTGTTTCAGCGCGCCGATCAGTTAAAGGGCCTGGTACAGGCGGATATGTTCGCCAGGCCAGTTGTCAGCGATTTCATGCTCGAGAAGGACCCGCTTTTTGCCCGGCTTACGCTAACCGACGCCGAATACGACCTCTATCATAAAATATTTCGTCACCTTCAGCCCAAGGCGCCGCCGCCTGGACTGGTGGTTTATTTGCAGGCGCCCCCAGGTGTATTGATCGAGCGCGTGAAGCGGCGCGGCAACATGTTCGAAAGAAGTATTTCGACGGAATACCTGCAACGCCTGTCGGACAGCTATATGCGTTTTTTTCATCAGTACGAAGCAGCTCCTCTCATGATCATCAATAGCGAAAACCTCAACTTTGCCGACAGTGAAGCTGATTTTGATTTATTGTTGCAACAAATAGAGAAGATGCGCGGGCATCGGGAATATTTCAACCGCGGAATTTAGCGAGCCGCCTGAACAAAGGGAAATTACTCATGCGCACCACACACGACGTGTTCCAGAAAATGCGGGATGATGGCGAGAAGATCGCCATCCTCACTTGTTATGACTCAAGTTTTGCCACATTGCTGGAAAACGCGGGGGTAGATATCCTGCTGGTCGGAGATTCACTCGGGAATGTATTGCAGGGCGAGGAGAGTACCCTTCCCGTTACCATGGATGACATGGTCTACCATACGCGCTGCGTTGCGCGCGGATCGAGCAAGGCATTCATCATGGCTGACATGCCTTTCGGTTCCTCCCAGGTAAGCCCGGAGGATACTTTTGAAAATGCTGCGGAACTCATGGCCGTGGGGGCCGGGATGGTCAAGATCGAAGGGGGCAGCGTGATGGCTGAGACAGTGGAATTTCTTACCCGCCGGGGCATTCCTGTCTGCGCACATATCGGTTTGACGCCGCAGTCTGTGCATCAACTGGGTGGCTATAAGCTTCAAGGACGAACGGACGACCAAGCGAAGCAGTTGCTGGATGACGCCGCCGCCCTGGAAAGTGCAGGTGCGGCCATGCTGCTCATGGAAGTCGTTCCAGCCCTGCTGGCGAAACAGGTGACGGAAAAACTGTCTATCCCTACCATCGGCATTGGTGCAGGCAAGGATTGCTCTGCGCAAGTATTGGTACTGTATGACATGCTGGGCATTTATTCCGGCAGAAAGGCACGCTTCATGAAGAACTTCCTGGCCGGCGGAGGGAGCATTCACGAAGCAGTGACCGATTATGTGCGGGCAGTAAAGGCAGGCGAATTTCCGGGACCGGAACACGCGTTCTGATCCCCGCGATAAGTGGAAGTCATTACCGATATCGCATCCCTCCGGCAGCGCCTCAAATACGAGCCATCGATCGCTTTTGTGCCTACCATGGGCAATCTCCACGCCGGCCATTTATCTCTGGTGCGAACCGCTCGACAAAAGGCCCAGTGCGCAGTAGTGAGCGTTTTTGTAAATCGCCTCCAGTTCGGCCCAAAGGAAGATTTTGGCCGGTATCCTCGCACCTTGGCGGAAGATTGCGCGCTTCTGGAAAATGAAGGCGTCGATGTCGTATTTGCCCCCGGCGAAACTGAACTCTATCCCGTCGCCCAGGAATTCCAGGTCCTGACTCCGCCGATGGCTGACACTCTCGAAGGTGCGTTCCGTCCCGGCTTTTTCCAAGGCGTTTCAACTGTGGTGCTGAAGCTATTGAATATCGTGCAGCCCGCCGTGGTGGTCTTTGGAAAGAAGGATTACCAGCAACTCGTTCTCATGCGCCAGCTGGTGAGAGAGTTCAATCTTCCGCTTGAGATTGTTGCGGGTGAAACCGAGCGCGCGGCCGATGGTCTGGCTCTCAGTTCCCGCAACAGCTATCTTACGCTGGAGGAACGCGCCGAAGCGACACGACTGTACCAGGTGCTGTCACATATAAAACAGCAAATGGAGAGCGGAGCTGGCAATCCGCGTGAACTGGAGGCGGACGCGAAACAAAATCTACAAGATCATGGCTGGCAGGTGGATTATGTGACCATATGCGATCGTTGTACCTTGGCGCGGGCAGGCGCCCGCGACGGGAATCTGGTAGTCCTGGGGGCAGCCCGATTGGGTAAAACGCGCCTGATCGATAATCTTGAAATTTCAATGGAAGGGTGCGGCGACGTACGGAAGAAGCGGTGAGCGTACGCTATCCTTTCATCATGTCCCCCAACCCCAACGGCGAATCGGGCTTCCATCTATCGGTAGCCTGGATACCCAATGGGCCAGGGTGATCAGCAACTTTAAGAGGAGAACAAAATGGCCGAATTAATTGCAGTGGGGTTCCAGGACCCCGAAGAAGCCGATCGCGTTTTGCTGCGGCTTAGCAAGTTAAAAAAGGAATATCTGATCGATCTCGAGGACGCGGTTGTAGTGGTTCGCGACGAAGAGGGCAAAGTCCATCTGAAGCAAAGTATCAACCTCGTCTCGGCGGGAGCCACCTCCGGGTTTCTCACGGGGAGCATGATGGGTGCGCTGGTCGGCATGTTATTTCTGAACCCGCTTGCCGGGTTCGTGGTTGGCAGCGCCTTCGGGGCAGGTGCAGGCGCACTGTCCGGCTCGCTGTCCGATTACGGTATCAATGATAATTTCATAAAATCGGTTGCTGAAACAATTCCCCGTAACTCATCAGCTCTTTTTATTCTTGTGCGCAAGGCACAACCAGAGCGCGTTCTAGCTGAGCTCTCGGGGGTTAAAGGCAAAATCCTGCACACTTCGCTATCCCCCGAGCAAGAGAAAAAACTTCAGGAGGCGCTCGAAGGATCTAAACCCGGTAGCCAGCTTGCCCCTGGGCAGTGACATCACCTGGAATACCAGGAAATGGCGCTACATTCAGGAATCGGTGAAGCAGTTTAGGAGTGGAACTTAATTTTCCCGCCAACCTGCTTCGCTCAATCAGAATCATATCTCCTTCAGGTATTCGTGCACGAATTGCATAGCCATTACACCTTCACCCACTGCGGCTGTCACACGCTCGGTTGAACCTGACCGAACGTCGCCCGCAGCGAACACCCTTGGCCGGCTCGTCTCAAGCAAGAACGGCTGACGGTTCAATATCCATAGGGGTGAACTTGCAATCGACATGCCCCGTTTTGACGAAGCCCTTGTTGTCAGTTGCGATGTGCGGCAGGAGCCAATCCGTATGCGTCGCCGAGTAGTAAACCCCAGCGCCGTCGAACTTCTCACGATTTTCCACATCGAGCTTGCGATAGTCGGCTCCCGTCGCGATCAGCAGGCACCGGGCGAAAACCCGCTCGCCGTTGTCGAGATGCAAAACCGGATAAGCTTCGTCGAACTCCAACGTCGTGACTCGTGAAGGCGTCGAGATCTCAGCGCCGAACCTCCGCGCTTGAAGAACGGCTCGATCGGCCAACTCCTCTCCTGAAACCCCGGTCGGGAAGCCGAGATAGTTTTCGATTTTCGAGGTGCCACCAGCTTGTCCGCCCGGAGCTGTCTGCTCCAGCACGAGCGTGTTCAATCCTTCGCTCGCCCCGTACACAGCCGCGGCCAACCCTGCTGGCTCCCCCGCCCACGATTCATTCGACGTGATGATCGACGGTCACGGGTAAGTGGGCAATTTAAAGTATTCCCAAGCGCCTCGGCTGTCTCAAGCCGTTCCGCAGGGGCGGAAATATGTTGGGAATGCCGGGAGCGGTCAGGCTCTCTTCACCTTTGACCCCCGGTTGACGGCCATGTTAATGATCCAGAGGGGATTGGGGCGTACGGCGACGTCCAACGACACAAGTAATACTTTAAATCAATATAGACAAGAAAAACGAAACAAAAAAGAGAATGGATGGTCCGCCTTATCGAGCTCCCAATTCTGGCCTTTTGCAGCACCTTCCTATGGCGTTAACATTCCAACAGCATTTGAGCTGCGGAAGACCGTTTACTCTGCTGGCATTAAACAGTTAAGCCTGATCTGCAACGGCAGGAGTTCTCCCGAGCTTCCTCTGCCCTCCGCAATGAAACGGTTGCCCCTCGTCGTTGTTTAACGACATTCGACATATCTTTTGTTTCAAGGCCTTATCCCTTTATTTCTGTTTTTCGTTGCTTGAAAGCAACAGTCCTCCAACCCTCACCGCATAGATAACTCTTTGTTTTCACCTGATTTATAGATCTGGCACGAAAAATGCTTAAGTTTAAAAGTGTGCTACCGGTGATACAAAAGAGGGGCGCTGCCCCGGAAGCACATCAAGTAGAGATGGGTGATGTGAGCTTGTCATGGTTTTCGTACGGCTTGACGAAAACCGGTCGACTTGCTGAGAAATTCCACTTCAAGGAGGTGTTTCATGTTTTCACTGCACAGTCCGAAGCAAAACCGCATCCTTGCCGCCTTGCCAGCGCAAGATTACGCGCGACTGCTTCCATTTATGGAATTCGTGCCGATGCCTCTTGGGCAAACAATTTATGAGCCGAATAGCGCTGTCACGCATCTTTATTTTCCAACGACCAGCATTGTTGCGCCGATCTACGCGGTCGAGAACGGCGCCTCGGTCCGGCTTGCCATTATTGGCAACGAAGGAATGACCGGTACCTGCTTTCTTCTGGGTGGCGGGGGTACGCCTTCCGGAGTCGTCGTACAAAGTGATGGATGCGGTTATCGAATCAAGGCAAACACGGTAAAAAAAGAATTCGAGACAGGAGGAAGCCTGCAACATGCGATTTTGCGCTATACGCAAGCATTGCTGACCCAAACCGCACAGAACGCGGTATGCAACCGCCATCACAAGATAGAGCAGCAACTGTGCCGGTTTCTCCTGATGAGTCTCGATCGGTTGCCGACTGAGGAAATGCGGATGACCCACGAGCAGATAGCCATCATGCTGGGCGTCCGCAGGGAAAGCGTGACCCAGGCGGCGCTGAAATTGCAGACGATCAACGCTATCCGGTACAGCCGGGGACACATTACCGTTCTGGATCGCGAAGAACTCGAAAATGCCGTGTGCGAATGCTATGAGGTGGTCAATGACGAATATGACCGGCTGCTCTCGAATCGCAGCAATATGCACTCGACTTCGAGACAAGTGTCCGGCAAGGAGTTGTGGTCCGTGAGTTGAGGGGAGCCCCGGACTACTCAGCGTAAACTGACACCCTCCCCCAACAACGGTTTACACTGGGTAGCCCGGCTTGTCGCCACGATATTGAAAGCACCGTTTTCAGCTTGCCATCAACTCCCTCAGCACATACGGCAAGATGCCGCCATTCATGTAATAATCGATCTCCGTAGCCGTATCAATCCTGCACAACAGGTCAACCTCGCTGCGTGACCCGTCGGCGCGGTGAATGACGAGCGTCACATCCTGCTGGGGCCGGATATCTTTCAAGCCCAGAAGATCGAATTGCTCATCCCCTTTTATACCGAGTGACTGAACATCGTCCGTATCCTTGAATTGCAGGGGGAGTACGCCCATTCCGACCAGGTTGCTCCGATGGATCCTTTCGAAACTTTTCGCGATTACCGCCCTGACCCCTAGCAGTTGCGTACCTTTCGCAGCCCAGTCGCGGCTCGAACCTGTGCCGTACTCCTCTCCCGCGAATACGACCGTGGGAACGCCGTCCGCAATATATTTCATCGCGGCATCGTAAATACTCATCCGCTCGCCATCCGGCTGATGCAAGGTGATTCCCCCTTCGCTGCCCGGAATCATCAGGTTCTTGATGCGCACGTTCGCGAAGGTGCCGCGCATCATCACCTCATGGTTGCCCCTGCGCGAGCCGTAGCTATTGAAGTTCGACTTGGAAACGCCCTTTTCAAGTAGATATCTGCCCGCAGGAGAAGTATCCTTGATCGATCCGGCGGGGCTGATATGGTCCGTAGTCACGGAGTCGCCAAATATGGCCAGGGCGCGCGCCTCCCGTATGCCCACGGGTTGCGAAGGCTGCATCGAGAAATCCTGGAAGAATGGCGGCTCAGCGATATAGGTGGATTCAGGCCAGCTATATACGTCGCCCGAGACCGAGGGCACGGTGTTCCACAACACATGATCCTCGGTGAGGTTGCTATAAAGGCGGCGAAAAATCTCCCCGTCCGCGGCATATTTGATGAGAGCACCGATTTCTTCATCGCTCGGCCAGATGTCGCGGAGCCAGACCGGCTTGCCATCTTCACCTATGCCCAATGGTTCCGCTGTCAAATCCGTGAGCATGGTCCCGGCAATGGCGTACGCCACCACCAGCGGCGGAGATGCAAGAAAGTTCGCCCGTATGCTGGGGTGAATCCGGGCCTCGAAATTCCGGTTTCCCGACAGAACGGCTGCACAAACCAGGTCATTCGCCGCCAGCGCCTCCTCAATGGGATCCGAAAGCGGCCCTGAATTGCCGATACAGGTCGTGCAGCCATAGCCCGCAAGCGTAAAGCCAAGTTTTTCCAGGTACGGCATCAGCCCTGTCGCCGTAAGATATTCCGTTACGACGCGCGAGCCTGGCGCAAGCGAAGTCTTGATGTGGTGCTTGACGCTCAGACCTTTCTCCACCGCTTTTTTTGCCAGCAATCCCGCTCCAAGAAGCACGCTGGGGTTTGACGTATTGGTACAAGAGGTAATAGCCGCGATGAGCACATCGCCATTGCCGAGGTCGAACGCCCCGTTCGAGACACATTGGGGCGGCTCGTCCTTTTGCATCAGGGGGCGATTATTGACCATTTCCATGACATTCCGAGCGCTTCCCGGCGGCACGTGAGCGACGGGTTCAGGAGCCGCGTCTTCACACTCCAGCGAGGCATCGATAAGCGCCAGCTCCGGCTCTTGCGACAGATTTTCCGGCTCCGTTTCGTTGCAACTCGCTACGGGATAACGCTGCTCCAGTTTCTCGGCATCCTTTCCATAACCGCCTTCATTGACTGGCTTGTGCAAAAGCTCGTTAAACTTTGCTTTGATGCTTCCCATTTCGATCCGGTCCTGAGGTCGCCGCGGCCCTGCGAGAGAAGGGGTAACTGTTGCCAGATCGAGTTCCAGCTCACGCGTATAGTCGATATCTCCCTTGCGCGGCATCCCGTACAGGTTCTGCGCCTTGAAGTAAGTCTGAAATGCTCCGATCTCCTTGTCGGTTCGGCCCGTCCCCTTGAAATAGTCGATGGTCTTGTCGTCAACCGGAAAAAAACCCATTGTTGCGCCATATTCGGGAGACATATTGGCGATCGTAGCGCGGTCAGGCACGGTGAGGGACGCAGTCCCCTCGCCGAAAAATTCGACAAATTTTCCAACCACATGCGCTTTGCGCAACATTTGCGTGACAGCGAGCACAAGATCAGTCGCTGTCACTCCACTTCGCAAGTGGCCCATCAAATTCACCCCGACCACGTCAGGCGTAAGAAAGTAAACCGGCTGACCCAGCATCCCGGCCTCGGCCTCGATCCCGCCGACGCCCCAGCCTACCACGCCGATCCCGTTGATCATCGTCGTGTGCGAGTCCGTTCCGACAAGCGTATCGGGGTACACAATGCCTTCCTTCACATGCACGCCTCGAGCAAGATACTCCAGGTTGACTTGGTGGACGATACCGATGCCCGGCGGCACGACCTTGAACGTATCAAAAGCCTGCATTCCCCATTTAATGAACTCGTAGCGCTCGTTATTGCGCCGGAATTCCATTTCCATGTTAATGGCGAGTGCCTGCTTGTCGCCGTAATGGTCGACCTGCACCGAATGATCCACCACCAGATCGACGGGCACGAGGGGCTCGACAAGCTTCGGATCTCTGCCCATTCGCTGAGCGACGCTGCGCATTGCCGCCAAGTCGACAAGGAGAGGGACCCCGGTGAAGTCCTGCAACAGGATGCGGGATACCACAAATGGAATTTCATCCAGTCTCGGCGCGCTCGGCAGCCATCCCGC
>DASSHJ010000229.1:0-2010 GCA_035692965.1 Nitrosospira sp.
ACGAAGACGGTCAGGAGGCAACGCAGAAAAAATTTTATCCGGTAGTCCGGAGGGGGGTGGAACGCAGGTGCGATCTACATGGGATGCGGCGAACCGCGGGACTGAGGCTAGAGAAATCGAGATAAGTTTCCCTTCAGCCAGAGGGCAGTAGTGACAACAGCTTATCACTACTGCACTGGCAACCCACAGGGGATTTATCCCGGTTTCTCCAGCAGGAGAATCCGAATATTGCTCAGTGCTTCTTGTGCAGCATCTCCTTGACCTTTTTCGCATGATCGAGGTGCGAAACAAACGCGGGCCGCACTTTGACCAGCAGCGCCTTCAATTCCTCGTTCTTTGCGCTCGGAATCAGCGTTTTATCCACCGCGTCGAGGACTTGCTGATGGTAAGCCACTTCGTGGTCGATGTACGCCTTATCAAAGGCAGCGCCGCTCAGAGTTTTAAGATGTGCGAGGTTCTTTTCACCGCCGGCCTTCAGGCTCTCGCTGGTCGGATTCTCTTTCGGCGTGACTTTCAGCTTGGTCACAAGATCCACGGCTTGTTTATTTACGTCCGTGTGATCGGCAACCATACGGTGAGCGAACGCCTTGACCTCAGGATTGGATGCCTTGGATTCGGCAAGTTTGCCAGCATCGATATCAACCTGGTTAGCGGCAACGACGATTGCCGCAATCTGTGCATCATCGGGACCTTCTGCCATTGCTGCGGTCGAGAACATGGGGACAACCAGGGCAGCTGCGAGCATGAGCATGGTTCTTTTCATAAATCCTCCGCAAAAGTTAAAAAAATCGTCGACGGTTGGCTAACATCGTCTCAAGGCGCGCCTTTCAATTGCCCGGCACATATCTCAGCCCCAAGAATTCGTACGACTTAAGATCGCAATTAGCCCGAGGGCACTTCAACCTTAAGAACTTGTACACTTGAGATCATATACACGAGTTCAATGCCGACGCAATATTTTTTTGAAGTATGACGCTCAGAAGTCCCTGTTTATATTATGGTTTAAAGGGCAGATGCTATGCTCAAGAGAAAAGAAGGCGGCTCTTTACCCGCGGAGCGCCGCCGGAAGCTTGCCCACATGACTATGTCGACGTGCGTAACTGAAATAGACGATCAGCCCTATGATTCCCCAGTAAAAGAAAAGCTTGATCGTTCCCCACCCCAGACTGACGAAGAGCAGTGCGCAACCGGCCATTGCGAGCGGCCCCACCAGCCAGATGACCGGAGTTTTGAAGGGACGGTGGCGGAGCGGGTCGCGGCGTCGCAGCACCATGACTCCCGAGGATACCATGAAGAAGGCGAACAGCGTTCCCGAGTTCGATATGTCAGCAAGCATTCCAACCGGAAACAGGCCGGCAAACAAGGCCACAGCAACGCCAGTCACCATCGTGACCACGTGGGGGGTGTGGTAGCGCTCGTGCACGTGGGAAAAGACGGCCGGCAAGAGGCCGTCGCGGGCCATAGTGAACAGCACCCGTGTCTGCCCGTAAATCATCATCAGGACGACCGAGGGAAGGGCAACGATTGCCGCTGATGCTACCCAGTTGCCTACTTTGGGATACCCCACTTCGCGCAAAACAAATGCCAATGGTTCTCTTGACTGGGACAGGTCGCCTCCAGGCTGCGCGCCAACGGCGCCCACCGCTGCATAAGCCACGATCAGGTAAATCGCGGTGCATACGCTCAGAGATCCGATGAGACCGATCGGAACGTTACGATTGGGATTTTTGGTTTCTTCGGCTGCGGTGGAGACAGCATCAAATCCGACATAAGCGAAGAAAATTGAAGCCGATGCTCCGAGGATTCCCACGCCGGACAGAGGCGTGCCCCAGCCGTTGGGGAGCATGGGATCGAAATTGATGGCATTTACGGCCGGCAGGGCCAGGAGAATGAATGCGGCGAGTGCAATTATCTTGATAATAACCAGAAGGGCCGTAAATTTGGCGCTCTTCGATGTGCCTATCACCAATAGAAATGTGACGAAAAGCGAGACCAGGAATGCCAGCAGGT
>DASSHJ010000230.1:0-7820 GCA_035692965.1 Nitrosospira sp.
ATTAATGGTATCGAGGAGCTGTGTATCGGGGCCACACTTGCGGACATCGACCACCCGGAGGCTTTGCCCATGCCGGCGGTAGACGAACCTACCTTGACAATGAATTTCCAGGTGAATACTTCGCCTTTTGCCGGGAAGGAAGGCAAGTTCGTCACCAGCCGGCAGTTGCGCGAACGCCTCGAAAAGGAATTACTGACGAACGTCGCGATGAGGCTGGAGGAAACCGGCGATACGGATTCTTTCCTCGTTTCCGGCCGGGGCGAGCTGCATCTCACCATTCTGCTCGAGAACCTGCGGCGTGAAGGTTATGAGCTTGCGGTATCACGGCCGCGAGTGGTCACGCGGGAAATAGACGGAGTGAAGTGCGAACCCTTTGAGCTACTGACTGTGGATGTTGAAGAGGCCCACCAGGGGGCGGTCATGGAGGCGCTCGGCGCACGCCGCGGTGATTTGCAGGACATGGTTTCGGATGAACGAGGCCGGGTGAGGCTGGATTACCGCATTCCCGCACGAGGTTTGATCGGCTTTCAATCCGAATTCCTGACCATGACCCGTGGAACAGGCATGATGAGCCATGTATTCGATGAGTATGCTCCAATGCGACCGGATATTGCTGCGCGCCGCAATGGTGTACTGGTTTCTGCCGAGCAGGGTGAAGCGGTTGCTTATGCTTTATGGAAACTCCAGGAACGAGGGCGCATGTTCGTCAACCCCGGCGACCGCTTGTACGAAGGAATGGTCATCGGGATCCATAGCCGGGATAACGACCTGGTGGTCAACCCGATCAAGGGAAAGCAACTTACGAATATCCGCGCTTCCGGAACCGATGAGGCCGTTACCCTGACCCCGCCAATACAGCTCACACTGGAATCTGCCATTGAATTCATCGCCGACGACGAATTGGTGGAAATCACCCCGAAGACCATTCGAATCCGCAAGCGCTTTCTGCTCGAACACGAGCGGAGAAAGGCCTCGCGCGTAGCAGCATAGCCCGGCGTACTCCGCCATGCACGGCTATTCCGGCATTTTCCGGAAGGATAACGAAATGCAGGGATAAGCCGGGGTCCTGGAGCCTGCTAATCGACTGGGCTAATCCAGCCCCCTCTGATCCCTTTGCTGATCCCCCTTCTGATCTTTACCTTTTGCATCTTTCCATTTCCATCGCAATAAAACCCGCAGTTGCCGGAACTGCTCCGGATCGATGCCATCTGGGAGTATGACGATGCCGGGCGAAGCGAACACGCGTTGCCACAGCGGCAGCGGCTCAAGGGGTTTTAATTCCAGAACGGTAAGATAAGGCGCGACAAAGCTGCTGCCGAGCAGTGTGCAGGGTGTTTGTTTCCCCTGGCGCGTTTCGAGCATACAGGTCATATCGCCAGATAGCTCGACGCCTATTATCGATCCTGGGGATACCAGCCAGGCGTAACATCTCAGGTAAAAGGCGAGGCTGGCACCCAGCAGCATGCTTGCCCCGAGTTTGACCGCCACAGGTAGAGCAAGCGGCCATAGCAGCACGATCGCGGTAAAATGCGCCAGGGTCAGGGCCAGTGCGAGGCGTCTTGATGGCTTGAAACGAATGACGAGCAAGGTGAAAACCGGAGGGCGCCGCAGGAAAAACAGGACGGGAAGGAGCCATAATGCCCGCAAATCGCTTGAGTTGATCGGCCGTTTATCGGGATAAATATTGGCCGTATAATCAGTTTGATCCTTTTTCCTATTGTTTTACATGAATCCGACCTGGCAAGCTTATCTTCAGGACCGTGGTGCAACCGTCGAGGACGGGCGGGTCGTTCACTACGGGAATCCCTCCGCAGAGCTTGCAGGCGTTCAATCTGCCACTGTCATTGCCGATCTCTCGCACCTGGGCTTGATCCAGTTTTCAGGCGAAGATGCCCAGTCTTTTTTGCAAGGACAATTGACGTGCGACGTAAGGCAGGTGGATTTCTCTTCTGCCTTATACGGGGGTTATTGCAATCCAAAGGGAAGAATGCTGGCGAGCTTTCTGCTATGCCATGACAATAGCAACTATCTCATGCAGTTGCCTCTCGAGTTGCAGCCTGTCATCCAGAAGCGGTTGTCGATGTACGTGCTCCGGGCGAAAGTCAGGGTTGCTGATCGAAATGAAGCGCTTGTACGCATCGGGGTGGCGGGCAATAAGGCCGAAGCACTGATTGCAATTGTTTCAAGCGAGATTCCGGCGGGGGAGCTTGGGGTAACGCATGGCGCAGGAGGGGTAAGCATAATTCGCCTCGCCCAGGATCGCTTTGAACTGCTCCTTCCTCCAGGGCTCGCACAGGAAATATGGCAACGTCTGAGCGAAGATGCAGTTGCGGTGGGGGCACCTGTTTGGGATTGGCTTGAGATAAGAGCCGGTATTCCAAGGATTACCGCCGCTACCCAAGAGCAGTTCGTGCCCCAGATGGTCAACCTGGAGATGATTGGAGGGGTGAGTTTTCAGAAAGGATGCTATCCGGGCCAGGAAATCGTCGCGCGCAGCAAGTATCTCGGCAAGATCAAGCGACGCATGTATCTTGCTCATGTCGAGCCTCCATCAGACCAAAGGGTGGTCGGGGCTGGAGACGAGTTGTTCGACGTGGACGTGGGGGAACAATCGTCAGGCATGGTGGTCAACGCAGCAGCTTCACCTGAAGGGGGATTCGATATGTTAGCTGTGTTACAGACGAGCAGCGTGGAGAGTGGCAGCATACGCTGGGGCCATACGGATGGGCCTCCTTTGGGGATTATGCCGCTACCTTATTCTGTTCCTCATTTGGAAAACCAGTGAGGGTGACAGTTTGAGAAACAGCGACGAATTGTTTTGCATGCGCTTGCTGCATCCTGACAAATCCCCGAAATGACCAGGAGCGAGGGGATTCCGTCCAATTATTCACCGGTTTTTATTCCTCCTTTCAAAGATCCAGAAGGTTTAGGGGATTCAAAGGTATCCGTGGTCTTGCCACATCCGGGCGATCCTTTGAGCGCACACCTGCACGCGCAAGCAGGGAGTGTTTGTCTGATTACTCTCGCTTTCTGACGCATGCCCAAAACGCATAGGATTTTCCAGTCACTTATGTTTTTTGCCCGATCGTATCTCGGAGGCCTGATGCTGTCATTTGTCTTGGCGGCGCCCGCATCTGCCGGTGCGCTGGAAGAGCGCGATATCGCTTTCTACTATGGAAGCCGTCCGCCCATTGAAGATCTGCGTCATTTTGACCAGATTGTCATACAACCCAGCCAGATCCTGCCACATGAGAAAACCGCGTTATTGAACCTCAATTCGTTGACATTCGCGTACATTTCAATTGGTGAGGTGGCTCGTAACAGCGAGGATATGAGCCGCATCAAGGAGAGCTGGTCAATCGGCACGAACCCGGCCTGGAACAGTCTCGTGATGAATATGGCTGATGCCGACTGGCGGGATTATCTGCTCGAGCAACACTTTGGTCGCCTGTGGCGTGAAGGTTATCGCGCGTTTTTCCTGGACACTGTAGACAGTTATCTGATCATCACGAAGGAAGGGCAACCGCGCGCCGAGCAGGAAACGGGGTTGGTCGCCTTGCTCTCTGAAGTCAAGCGCCGCTTTCCCGGTTGCAAGTTGCTGCTCAACAGAGGCTTCGAGGTGCTGGATCGAGCCAGCCCTTATACAGACGGGATGATCGCCGAGTCGCTCTTTCACGGCTTCGATCCAGTCACGGGCAAGCATGCGCCGACGAAGGAAGAAAACAGGGAGTGGCTTCTCAATCAGCTCGCGCGCGCGCAAAACGAATTCAAGGTTCCAGTTACCGTGCTCGATTACGTCGAACCGGGTAACTGGGCGGAAGCAGAAAAAACGGCGCGGGAAATTCTCAAGCTTGGATACATGCCTTGGGTGGCCAACGGCGACCTGACGTGGCTTGGACAGGGACGTCTGCGCCTCGCTCCGCGCAAATTGCTCGCCATAATAAACGGAACGCCTGCGCAACAGATGGATCATGACCTGTTCCGGCACGCAGCAATGCCTCTGGAATACATGGGCCTGGCTCTCGACTACTGGTTTATCGACCAGCTTCCGTTACCCATCGAGCCTCTGATAGGACGCTATGCCGGGGTGGTTGCGTGGCTCGGGGACGAGGGGAATCTGAATGAAAGCAAGACGGGCCGCTATGAAAGCATGTGTGCGCGGTTGAAGAATGAAGTTGACGGCGGGTTGCCCGTCATCTTCATGGGTTATCTGCCGGCCGGCCAGTCATGCCGTAATCTCATCGACTACCAGGGCGAGCTTCGCCCCGTCATACGCCCGCTTGATCTCACGAAGGCGAGCGACCAGCTCGGCCGTCCGAAAACGGCGCCTGTAGTCGGCAGTGGAACCCCCTCTGTTCATGCTCGCGACAGGAATGACGCGTGGTTGACGTTGAGCGACGGTGAAAAACTGTTCAATCCCATTACTGTCGGTACACGAGTGGCCTATGCATTGCATCCTCATATCATAAGTGAGAGTGCATCCGGGCGCCGCGAATGGCTGCTGGATCCCTTTTCTTTTTTTCAGGCCGCGCTTCGGCTGCCTGCTCAGCCCGTATTTGACATGACAACGGAAAATGGCCGCCGGCTCGGCATCCTGGAAGTTCGCGGGGATCGTCTGTTCGAAAAGGACGAGCATGGCGTGGAGGTGGTTGACCGGCTTCGCGCATGGATAGAAAAAACGGGAGCGCCCGTTACCTTGGGCGTTATCGAAGCTGAAGTTGACAACGAAGACAAGCGTGAAAAAATCAAGCGGCTTGCGTCTATGCCGCAGGTGCGGCTGGCAAGCCATACATACAGTCATCCCTTCTACTGGGGCGTATTCGAGGGAAAAAAAGACGCCGATCGGCAGCCTTACCGGTACAGCGTATTCATGGATGGCTACGCGGCGGAGGTGACGCGCGAAACCGGGGGCACGCTCGGATTCATGCAGTCCGTTGCCCCCCGGTCCCCCTTGTTGCTGATCTGGTCGGGCGACGGAAAACCCGTTCCCGCAGCCTTGGCGGCAGCGCAAAAAGCGGGAATGCCGCATTACGGAGGAGGGGGCTTGCAGTGGCAAAGCGGCTCCTTGTCTCTGGCGGATCTATCCCCGATGCTACGCCCTACGGAATGGGGTATCCAGGTGCTGACCCCTTTGACGGCCGAACCGCTTTTCGCAAGGCTCTGGTATGGGGAAGCGCTAAATTTTGGCAAGATCAGCGAGTGGAACAAGCAGCTCGATTCGGCGCGGAGACTGCGCGTCTCGTCCATATCATTTCATGCTGACGCGCTGCTGCATGCGGGAGGCGGAGAGCTTCTGGACAAGCTGGCTGGCGAACAGGCGAACGAAAAGGTGCTTGGTATCTGGCTCGACGAGTACGTCCAGCGCGCCCGGGCATTCCAGACTGCGAGTATCGCTCGCGATTTTGAGGGCAACTGGCTGCTGTTTGGAGACGCCCTGAGGACGGTTCGGCTACCGGTTTCGAAAATGATTCCCAAGGTCTCGGAAGATGTTGCGGGATATGCTGATCGCAACAATGATCGTTATATACATCTGGCGCGCAATTATGCGGTCCTCAAGGCGCAGCCTGATGCGGCAATCCCTGACAGTGTTGTGCCCCTGCGTTTGATCGAGGCGAGCGCACCCTTGAAATCATGGCATCTCAATTCCAACGGAACTGCAACGCTTCTGTTCGAGCCCCGCGGTGACCTGACACTCCAGGTGCCCGGCTCGTGCATGCTAAGCTCGGAAGGCGCGACACTGCCTGCCCTCAACCAAGGGCCAAATTTCGTCTATACGGTGCCTTTCGACAAGGCGTCAGGGGAATTCACGCTTGAGTGCTGAAGAACGGCGGGAGTCGCTGCTGAACGCGCCGGCTCTGATGTTCATGACTGCGGTGCTGTTGATCGCGTTCTGGGTATTGTTTCCACGCCAGCCAGCCTTCAGGGATCCCGCCAATCTCTCGGCAAAAGATGCCCTGTCAGTCGCTTATCTCCGGGTCCTCGTGCAGTCGGATCCGGGCAACGCTCCGTTGCGCCTGTCGTTTGTCCAGTTGCTAACGGAAGCAGGCATGCTCGATGAGGCGGCAACGGCAATTGAACGGCTACGGCGCGCTCCCGAGTCCGCCCTGACCTATGAAATTCGCCTGGCGGACCTCAGGCTGGCCCTGCAGCAGCTTTACCGCCGCCCTGAGCCGCAGGTTGAGGAATCGCTTCGCGCACACATCGCCGAACTGGTTCCTTCGCTGCTGCGCATTGCGCGTAATGACAGGGAGCTAAACCAGGTTGTCGCGTCAGCAGAGCAGTTTGGCGAGCCTGCCCTGCTCGCTGAAACCTTTGAGCA
Organism: Nitrosospira sp.; assembly: GCA_035692965.1. Classification (GTDB taxonomy): domain Bacteria; phylum Pseudomonadota; class Gammaproteobacteria; order Burkholderiales; family Nitrosomonadaceae; genus Nitrosospira. The sequence continues at coordinate 6,320 of DASSHJ010000230.1, forward strand.
TCTTGTCGTCCAGAAGAATGAAGCCCGCGATAAGAAATTGCGGTGGCTTGTTTTTGCCGGAAGGCAGAGGATGGCAGCCAACCAGCCAAGGTTGGCTGCCCGGAATTTCCTGAAGGCGTTCGCCATGGAACAGCGCGCGCGGGAAAAACTCGAGCTTGCCAAATCGTCCCTGCGCGCCTATCTTCAGGCGGGTTTCGATCAAGAGGTACAGAAGGAAGAGGCCCTGAAGGCGGCGTTGCAGGTGCATGAAAACGTCGCGGCCGATGCCGAACTGCTGTTGCTGGGCGCGGATATTGCCCAGCCGCTCGCGGATCACGCGCACGCCCTGGCTTGGCTGGAAGAAGCAAGCCAGCGTTTATTGGGCGACCAGATGCTTGCCGAGCGTATTGTGCGCCTCCAGATATCGATGGGGCTGCTTGCTGACAGTCTGTCGAGGGTAGCTCAGTTACGTCCCGGGCTTGTGCCCGGCAGCGACCGTCACCGCTTGCTTGCCCAGATCCATGACTGGAACGGCCAGTCCGACGAGGCGCTTGAGATGTGGCTATCTTTTGCACGCGCCAAGGCTGATCCCGAGGCAGAGACGAGGGCTTTCGCATTGGCCCGTGCAAAACCCGATAATGGATCGCTTGTTCAGTTGCTCGAATCGGTCATGATTCGCCGCATCTTGACCCAGACGGAGGCGGATGCATATGTAAAGGCTGCCCTGACTATCGCCCCGCCTGGTCACGCAGAGCAGCAGTTGCGGCAGCATGCCGAGCGTTTCGATAATCCGGCAGCGACAATGAAGGCGCTTGCCGACGTCCTCATTCTTCAAGGAAAACCCGGTGCCGTCCTCGCTCTGCGGGAGGATCTGCCGGAGGCGGAAAATATCCAGCAAAGGATCGATCTGGCGCGCCTGTACGATGAAGCGGGAAATGCGCAGAAAAGTTTCGACCTGCTGCACCAGGATTTGGGCTCGCCAGATCAGCGCCACACCGAGGAATACTGGCTGTTACTGGCCAAAGTATCCTCTGGACTGGGCCAGGACAGCTACGCGCGCAGAGCTTATGAAAAGATGCTCGCCTTGCGGCCCGGCGATGTCGAGATACTTGAAAACCTCCAGCGGCTGGCTGTGCGCCACCGCGATGAAAAAGAAAGCGAGCGGCTGGCGCGTTATGGCTGGGATCGTTTAGGGCGAATCGAAGATCTGCAACGCCTCATGCAATTTTCATGGAAACGGGAGGACTGGCCGGAACTGGACAAATGGCTTGCGCTTGCGGATGAGATGCAATCCTCCAGGCCATCCTCTGTGGAGCAGGCCGACACCTACTGGTATTTTCGTGCGATGCGCAGCATGGCGAGCGGGAAGCGCGAGACAGCTGAACAGGCCCTGCGCCACATTCTCCAGTTTCGCGGTCCTGACCCTGAAATTACCGAAGCCATGATCTGGCTGTTGTTGTCGGGCAAAAAGGTGGATCATGCTTTTCTTGATGCCATTGTTCAGCCTTTCCGCCCTCAGTCA
>DASSHJ010000231.1:0-6501 GCA_035692965.1 Nitrosospira sp.
GTGCGAGTACGCAAACGTGCGCTGGTACCAGATCCAGAAGATCGCGACCAGCAGCATGGTGATCAGCCCAAATTTGTACCACCTCGAGTCATACCACAGCGACATGTCATAGTCGCGGCCGCCAGATCTGGCCTGGCTTGATGTCTGCATAGTTGTTGCCATGTTCTACCTCCTGTTACGAGATACTACTCATACGAATAACCGATTTATGGCAGGGAATTCTCCGCCAGCGCCTTTTAGACTCTATCCGGGGACGCCTAGTTCCAGCACGGCCCGGATTGAACTCGAGCCATAAATCCCCTTCATCAGTCTAGACCCGGTTTTTGCAAAAATCTTGCATGTAATTATAAAAGTTGACGCGGAACAACATTCCTGTCAGACGGAAGTGGGAGCCCATGGAATTAAAACCGTAGTAACATTCCGGGTTTCGCGATCATCTTGCGCTTCCACCGGATGAATGAATGCCCGCCCACTTTTTAATAAAGCATTTCATGAACTTCTTTCAAAAATTGTCTTGGCTTTTGCTGTTCTATTCGATCACCAGTATTGCAGAAGCCTCGGCGATCGCCAGCCTGAAGTCGTTCATACGCGACACGCGAACCGTACGCGCCGCTTTTTCGCAAACCGTCCTAGATCGGAACATGCAAATCATACAGAAAGGCGGGGGTACGATGCAATTCGAACGTCCAGGCAAATTCCGCTGGATATACGAAAAACCCTATTCGCAACTCATCGTCGGCGACGGGGCAAAAGTCTGGTTTTATGATCAGGATCTCGACCAGGTAACGGTACGCAAGCTCGACGCAGCAATCGGCAGCAGTCCTGCTGCGCTGCTTGCCGGAAGCGCCGATATTGAAACCAGCTTCGATTTGACTGAAGTTGGTTCGGCAGGAGGCATAGAATGGCTTGAGGCCAAGCCCAAGGCCAAGGAAAGCGCGTTCGAATGGGTTCGTTTGGGATTTGGCCTGGATGGAACGCTCAAGACGATGGAACTGCATGACAATTTCGGCCAGACGACCGTGCTGACTTTTTCCCAGCTTGAACGAAACCCGAAGATAGCACCGGAGGTTTTTAAATTCAGCCCGCCGGAGGGCGCGGATGTGATCAGTGAGTGATCTTTTTGAATCGCATCAACCTGCTGCACCGCTCGCCGAACAATTGCGGCCACGGGAACTGAAAGATGTAGTGGGACAATCGCACTTGCTCGGTCCGGGGAAGCCGTTGCGTCTCGCGTTTGAGTCGGGCAAGCCGCACTCCATGATACTGTGGGGCCCGCCGGGTACAGGCAAGACAACGTTGGCGCGGCTTATGGCGACTGCATTTGACGCCGAGTTTATTGCGGTGTCGGCGGTTTTGTCGGGAGTAAAGGATATCCGGGACGCGATTGAGCGTGCGAAGGCAGTGCTTCAGCAGTCTGGCCGCCACACCATACTGTTCGTGGACGAGGTGCACCGGTTCAACAAATCGCAGCAGGACGCGTTCCTGCCCTTTGTCGAACAAGGGCTTGTCACTTTTATCGGGGCTACGACCGAGAATCCTTCATTTGAAGTGAACAGCGCCCTGTTGTCCCGAGCCCAGGTTTACGTGCTTACTCCGTTGTCCGAAGAAGAGCTTATAGTCCTGTTCGAACGCGCGAAAAGAAGGGCCCCGCAGGGGCTGAATTTTACCGGGGAGGCGCGAGCGCTGCTGATAGGCTATGCGGATGGCGACGCGCGGCGCTTGCTCAACTTTCTGGCACAGATCGAAACCGCGGCGAGAATCGAAGGGAAAGCGGACATAAGCGCGGAGTATGTACGTAATGCGCTTTTTAGGGCGATGCGACGTTTCGACAAAGGGGGCGATCAGTTTTACGACCAGATTTCTGCTATGCATAAGTCGCTTCGCGGCTCCAGCCCCGATGCGACCCTCTATTGGCTGGGTCGTATGCTCGACGGAGGAGCGGATCCCCTTTACATTGCGAGACGCCTCATCCGTGCTGCCGTGGAGGACGTTGGGCTGGCCAACCCGCAGGCGTTGCGTATGGCGCTGGATGCAGCGGAGACGTATCAGCGGCTTGGAAGCCCCGAGGGAGAACTCGCTTTGGCCGAGGCTGCCCTCTATCTCGCGTGCGCGCCCAAAAGCAACGCGGCCTACGTCGCCTATAACAGGATGCGATCCTTCATTTCGAGCGACCAGACGCGTCCCGTTCCAGAGCATTTGCGCAACGCACCGACGCGGTTGATGAAAGAACTCGGCTTCGGACGCAACTATCGATATGCCCACGACGAGCCGGAAGCTTATGTGGGCGGAGAAAATTATTTCCCGCAGGACATGCCGGAGGTCAAGTTCTATGAGCCGACTTCACGTGGAGGTGAACGCGAAATTTCCGAAAGACTCGCGCGCTTGCATGAGCTGGACCTGGGCGCAGGGAAAAAGGCCTAGCTCATCCTGTCTTTTTATACTCTGATAAACTACCGGCGGTTTGACCGTTCTCAAGCCAAACTGCGGTCGTCAACTTTTTCATGATAGACATTCAATTATTGCGCGCGGGCCTTGACGACGTCGCCAGGCTGCTCGCTACACGCGGATACGTTTTTCCAGTAGTCGAGTTCAGCGAACTCGAAGCGCAGCGCAAGCATCTCCAGACGCGGACCCAGGAATTGCAGGCACGTCGAAACGCCGCGTCGAAGCAGATCGGTAATGCCAAGGTGCGAGGCGAAAACGCCTCCTCCCTATTCGAAGAAGTCGCAAACCTGGGTCACGAGGTCAAGCAGATAGAGGCCGAGCTCGAGAGCGTCCAGGCGGCATTAAATCACATCTTGCTGCAGACGCCCAACCTGCCTCATCCAACCGTACCCATAGGCATTGGAGAAGCGGACAACCAGGAAGTCCGGCATTGGGGTACGCCCCGCGTGTTTGATTTTCCAATACGGGATCATGTCGCCATTGGAGAAACCTTGGGCTTGCTGGATTTTCAGACGGCCGCAAAGCTTAGCGGTTCGCGCTTCAGCCTCATGACAGGGGAGCTTGCGCGGCTCCATCGCGCTCTCGCGCAGTTCATGCTCGATGTCCATACACGGGAGCACGGCTACCAGGAGGCATATGTGCCCTATCTGGTTAATGCCCGGAGCCTGTTGGGGACTGGTCAGTTGCCCAAATTCAAGGAAGACCTGTTCGAAGTTCCCAGAAAGAACAGTGAACCGGTACTAGCTGTTTCCGCTGGCCCCAAACATGATCTTGAAGATAATAACCTTTACCTTATTCCGACGGGCGAAGTGCCGCTTACGAACATTGTCGCAGAGAAAATCGTTCCACTTGAGTCACTTCCCATGAGGCTGACTGCCCATACCCCCTGCTTCCGGTCGGAGGCGGGAAGCTATGGCAGGGATACGCGGGGAATGATTCGTCAACACCAGTTCGAAAAGGTGGAGTTGGTCCAGATTGCTCATCCGCAAGAGTCGTACGAGGCCCTGGAAGAGCTTGTGGGGCACGCCGAGAAAATACTTCAAAAGCTGGAACTACCGTACCGGGTAATGCTGCTATGCACGGGCGATATGGGGTTTGCGGCAGCAAAAACCTATGACATCGAGGTTTGGCTTCCAGCGCAGCAAGCCTATCGTGAAATTTCATCATGCAGCAACTGCGAGTCATTCCAAGCGCGGCGAATGCTCGCACGTTTTCGCAACGAGAAGAACAAACCTGAGCTGTTGCACACGCTCAACGGGTCGGGGCTGGCAGTTGGTCGTACGCTTGTTGCCGTTCTTGAAAATTACCAGAACGCCGATGGTACTGTGACGATTCCCGAAGCCCTGCGACCCTATATGGATGGACTTCGACTGCTTTCCACAGCAGGATAAAAGCTTCTGGCAACGGGACATCCAGAAAGAAAACTTGGAGGAGAACCGGGCATCAGCGATGGGTTCGCTTGTCCCACTGGTTATCGGAGCGGAGAAGCTACCGAAGCAGAGATTTACCCGGCAGGGGAGTTCTAATATCTACCGAGTTACTTGACACTGCACCCATCTTCATCACATGCAGCGCCAGAAGCAGTAGCGTCAGAAGCAGCAGTTTGCGCTGATTCCTCCGGTTGGGAAGGCTCCTCGGCCTCCTCCGAAAGCAAGGCGCCTATCGAGAAGCCGACAGTAAGGTCGCTGATGTGGCCGAACTTGTGCAAGCGTATATACCCGTTCTTGTCGATCAGGACAAGCGTGGGAGTACCTTGCATCTGATACGCCCGCATGGTCATCGGAACACCTTGAGGCTGGCCTTCGTACTTGTCGATTCCGATGGGGAAGCGGAGGCGATACTCGTACACAAACGTCTCAAGCGCATCCGGCCCCATCACCGAATGGTGCTCGAAAACGGTGTGCAGGCCAATGACTGCGACGCGTTCCGGATCGAACTCCTGGTGTATTCTCTGCGCTTGAGGAATGCCCACCTGGACGCAGCCGGGACAGAAGATCTGAAAAGTATGCAGCACAACCACTTTTCCTCTTAGCGAGGCAAGTGTCAAAGGTTGCGGGGTATTGAGCCACCCCGAGGTTTGAAGTTCAGGAGCCTTTACTGCTGTGATGATATTACGGGTTTGTGCCATCTTTTTAAAACTGGATAAAAGATCGCCAACACAGCGGTTTCCAGCAATTGCCGTTTACCGGCGCCAGCCGAAATCGTTTTACCGAACCTCTGAAGAAACCCGCTGATGCCAGTACGGGACTCGGGCTTGCTTCAGAGGTCTTACAGAATCAATATTTGGTCTTGAGGCCGGATTGGCTCGCGAAGTAGGCAGATACATTCGCGATGTCGTCCTTGCTTAGAGGTGCCGCCATGCCTGCCATGATGGGGTCTTTGCGGACTCCCGATTTATACTCGTTCAGGCTTTTTGCGAGATAATCCGCGTGTTGCCCGGCCAGTCTAGGAAAGTTTGGAGCAGGGCTATTACCATCGGGACCGTGGCAGGCGGCACAAACCTCAGCCGCTTTTTTCTTGCCGGCTTCAACATCGGCTGCCATTCCATGAGCGGATACTAATAACAGGGTGCCGCTCGCCGCGGCAACAATCAACTTTTTCATGAGGCTTCCCTTGCGTAATGAGTGATTATTTTCCACCGGAGCTGTAATAGGCCGCGAGATCTTCCATGTCCTTGGTGGAGAGTGAGGCAGCAATGCCTTTCATGCTTGGGTGATTACGCGCGCCGCTCTTATAGGCTTCAAGCGCCTTGACGATGTATTCCGCGTGCTGACCACCCAATCTAGGGACGTGATAAACAGAAGGGTACGAAGTCCGGTATCCCTCTATTCCATGACAACCAATGCACATGGCGTTTTTCTGCTTTCCTGCAGCAGGGTCGCCCGCTGCCTGAGCCGTACCTGTTAATGCCAGGAGCAGACCCCACGCAACTACACTCACTATCGCTGGTCGTTTCATTATTAAGTGCCCTCTTTTTTTCAAAAAGTGCGACTCTAAACGATGTGCTAGCTCGGGTCAACGAATAAAATAGCGGCTCACGTGGGAACTTATATCGAATGCTTGTGTCCTGCCGCCTGTTTCCTTTCCAGCTCTTCCCATCGATCGAGATGTTGCATAAGCTCTTGTTCGAGTGCCACCAGTCGTTCCTGTAAAACCATTACATTCATAGGGTTACCTTCGTAGATGACGGACGAGCTGAGTTGGACGCTTATATCCGCTTGTTCTTTCTCCAGAATCTCGATCTTTGCCGGAAGTTCTTCCAGTTCCCGTGTTTCCTTGTAGCCCAGCTTCACGGGCCGAGGCTTGCTTGTTTCACCCGGTTGAGGCGCGGGTTTCCCGCTATGCTGTTTCTCCTGCGATTCCCGGGATTCCAGAGAACTTTTTTTTGACCGTATCCAGTCCTCATAGCCCCCCGCGTATTCCTTAAACCTGCCATCGCCCTCGAAGGCGATGACCTGGGTGACAATGTTGTCGAGAAATTCCCGGTCGTGGCTTACGAGAAACAACGTACCCGAAAAACCCTGCAGCAATACCTCCAGCAACTCCAGGGTCTCAATGTCAAGGTCATTGGTGGGCTCGTCCAGGACGAGCACATTTGCGGGACGGGTAAACAGGCGTGCCAGAAGCAGACGATTGCGCTCTCCCCCTGAAAGCGTTCTCACTGGCGATCGCGCCCGTTCGGGCGCGAACAGAAAATCCTCGAGGTAGCTGATGACGTGCCTTCTTGTGCCCCCGATATCGATGAAATCGGAACCCTGACTTATGGTATCCACGAGACTGGTCTCGTCATTGAGTTGCTCCCGCATCTGATCGAAATAGGCAACCAACAGCTTGGTGCCTCGGCGCACAGTGCCATCATCAGGCTGGAGCTCTCCCAGTATCAGCTTGAGCAACGTCGATTTTCCGGAGCCATTGGGCCCCAGCAAGCCCACCCGGTCGCCCCGCATGATACGGCAGGAAAAGTCCTTGATAACGGAATGATTGCCATACGCCTTGGAGACATGCTCCAGTTCAGCCACCATCTGTCCCGATCTTGCTCCCTGATCGACATTCAGA
>DASSHJ010000232.1:0-5567 GCA_035692965.1 Nitrosospira sp.
GATCGAATAATCTTCAGCACCCGCACCCTGTCGGGTTCTCCTGCCAGTGCAATATAAAAATTGCGGGCTTTCAACTGAAACAGGCTCGGCAAAAGCTCCGCATAATCGATGTCGGCGCTGTGAGTCGAATCACAGTCCGCGCCGGGGCAGGTGTGGACTCCGATTCGTAAAAGCTCACCGGGAGTGAACCGGGAGAGGGCCAGGTTGTTCAGATCGATGAAGCTGTTAAGAAGTTCTCCGGTCGGGTCGATCTTTATGGCCAGCCTTCCCTCCGTGAAGTCGATCTGCACTTTGTGTGCGCCTTTTGCAAGGCACCGCCGAACTTCGGTCTCATGCTCGCGGAGCAGGTCATCGATGAATTCCGCCCGGGAATAGCCGGGTATCTCGGAGGCGGGATACATGAGGCTCAAGGCAGACGGGGAGATAATTGCCTGCTTGATGGGGAGGTGTGTATAGCGCACCGCCGTTTCGAGATAAGAGTCCGCGTAAACGCGGTACCTGAATGGCCCTGACGCCAGCTTGGGCATCCTCCGTTCGTGGCCCGAGAAGGGAATCTTAAAACCATCGGGGGTCGTGTTGGAAAGCCCATCCACTGAATAGGTCCAGAAATTATGATACTTCCGCTGTTCTCCATCAGTGATTACCGGCGAGCCTGTCGCCTCAAAGCGCTCGATCGTATCTTTTACCGTTTCCTCATAGAGAGGGTCAAGTTCGGGATTCATATGTCCCTTTTCCGCAATCTCCTTGAGAAGCGCTGCAGGCCTTGGGATGCTTCCGATCGGTTCGGTTGGTATTACGCTCATGGTTTATGTCCATTACAAGTTGTTGTTTATTATTGTTGGCGCAAGCTTATAAAAGCCGGTTCAGAAAATTTCAGCCTGACAGATACGGTGTCAATATAAGGGGCCAGGTGAATGCGTGTTGCATCAGATAGCCCGCGAAGATGAAAGAATGCTACCGCTCGGGCAGCAAGGAGTGTCGCTGGACAGGAAATCCACCAGTAAAAAGGACGAGGAACCGCGGCAGGTTGACCCGGGACTGTCGCGGCCGGAGCAGGTCCGGAAGCAAGCTGAAACGGACACCCAAGCATCTGCTTTTGCTTCATACAGCGCTACGCGACGGCCCGAGCAATTCGCCGACAGCAGAGACAAGCTGACGAGGGTCCACCGGTTTGCTGAAATGCATTTGATAGCCGGCAGCGACCGCATCCGCTCGATCTTCGGGACGTACAAATCCTGTCACCGCAATAGCTCGTGCTTTTCCGCCCTGGGTATCCGGAAGATTCCTCACTTCCCGCATGAAATCGTAACCATCCATGTCAGGCATTCCAATGTCGCTTATTATCACGCTGGGCTTCTCGTTTTTCACAATTTCAAGTGCCTCTGCAGCGCTGCTTGCTGCCATGACCACGGCCCCGCATTTCGCAAGTATTTCCCTCATGAGTTCGAGGGAGTCCTCCTCGTCATCAATGACAAGAATCCTGGCGCCGGGAAATTCAAAACGCGCACAAGTCGTGAACCGGCCCTGCCGGTCATGCGCGTCTATCTCTTCGGCACCCATCGGGGTCAGGGGAAGGCTTACAGTAAAGGAGGAGCCTTGCCCCTCGCCCTCGCTCTCCGCCCGGACAGTGCCTCCATGGAGCAACACGAGCTGCTTGACAATGGCAAGGCCCAGCCCGAGTCCGCCATGGCGACGAGTGGACGAGGAGTCCGCCTGGCGGAAACGTTCGAAAACGTACTTGAGGAACTCGGGCTTGATGCCTATTCCCGAGTCTTTTACCGCGATTTCAGCGTGTGGGCCCACCCGCTGTACAATGATATCGACATATCCGCCTCCAGGCGTGAACTTGATGGCGTTCGAAAGCAGATTGCAAATGATTTGCTGCACACGGTTGTGGTCGACGGCCGCTTTACCCGTGGCATGATTGATAAAATTCCTGATCCGGATGCCCTTTGCTTCAGCGAGGGGCGTGAGCGACTCGACAGCAGCGTGGGCAATACTCGCGAGATCGAGCAGATGGATATCAAGGCTCACTTTGCCCGAGATGATCCTGCTCATCTCCAGCAGGTCCTCGATCAGCTTGTTTTGAGCGCGAGCGTTCCTTTCGATGATCTCCATGCCCCTCTGGACATTCTGCTCGTCCATTGACCCCTGCAGGATGAGCTGCGACCATCCCAGGATTGCATTGAGAGGCGTCCTCAACTCGTGAGAAAGCGTTGCGAGAAATTCGTCCTTGACACGATTGACCTGCTCCGCCTCGCTGCGGGCGATCCGCTCACTTGCGAGGAGCTGTTTTCTTTCCTCATCCGCCCGCTTCATCGCGTCGATATCAATGCTGGACCCTACCCACATCGATATCGAGCCATTGTAGGCACGCTTGGCCTGCGCGCGGGTCAGGTGCCAACGGTAATCCCCATTCGCATGACGAAGCCGGTGATCTACTTGGAACGCCTCTCCGGTCTGTAGGCTGTGGCGCCAGCGCTCCATGCTTTTGTTGGCATCGTCGGAGCTGATAAGCTTCGTCCATTCCCAACCCAATAGCCGCTCGAGCGTGACTCCTGCGTATTCCACCCACTGCCGATTGAAATAATCCGCATTGCCATCCGCCTGGGCGGTAAAAATCTTGAGAGGGAGCACTTCCGACATGAACCGCAAGCGATCCCTGGTTTCGCGCGCCGCTTCTTCAGCCTGCCTCCGTGCCGTGACATCCCGGTAGCTCCATACGCGGCCGATATAACGTTCCTCGATATAGTGTATCTTGGAGTAACGTTCAAATACCCTGCCGTCGGTGAGTTCCAGCAAATCGTAACTGTCGGGCGGCCATTCCGCGTATATTTGCCTGGTTTTCCTGAGAAACTCCTGCGGTTCCTTCAAAAACGACGCGCAACACGCCATCAGGTCCGAATGGCAGGCCGAGGTGACAAGCCTGCTGTCAATCGGCCAGAGCTGGAGGTACAGCTCATTGTGACGCAATACATTGCCTTCCTCGTCCGTCACCAGAATACCCTCGGCCGTAGCGTCCATTGTGGCGCGCAGAATGGAGAGAGAGTGGTCGAGTTGCCGTGTCTTGTCTTCCAGGGCTTTTTTTGCCTGCTGGAGATCTTGCTCGGCGCGCTGGCGTGCATGCAGGATGGCACGAGAGGTTTGCAGCGCAACGGAGCGAAGCAGTGCTTCCTCGTCATCTTTGATCATACTTCCCCTTACATTTATCCTAGGATAATTATATGTCGATTTTACTCGACCGAAAGTTCCGGCGACTGCGCAGACGGATTGCTGAAAAGAAACGGAAACCGGAGGTGATCGTTCCGGCGGGTTCTAAAGATGCCTTGGACTTGAGACGTTTATGCCTGATACCGAACTTGCATCACACGCGGTAGGCTGACTCCGCAGACCGCCGGTAAGGGTTGCTGTCTGAGCGCTGCTAACAGGAGACGCAGAAGACCGCAACTGGGCCAGGCACGTTATATTAAATCTACGGGGATAAAAAAACATGAATTTAACATAGGAAGGCTTATTGATTCCACTTTCCGGCGCAAGATGCCGCGCGGCAGACGTCGGTGATCAGGGTCTGCCAAAGGATGTCTTGAGCCTATTGTTTCCACCCCGTCAGGTTGGCGATGGCCGCAACCAGCTCCCGGGCTTCCACGGGCTTGGATAGATGCATCTGATAACCGGCAAGCATGGCTTTCGTCCTGTCTTGCGAGTGGACGAATGCGGTCAGAGCGATCGCCGGTGTTCTTCCTCCCTGGCCCGCAGGCAGGTTGCGCACTTCACGGATCAGCTGATACCCGTCCTTTTCCGGCATGCCGATATCGCTGATCATTACGTGGGGTTTTTGTTTCCTCAAAAGCTCCAGCGCTTCGTCGGCGCAAGTGGCAACAAAGACAACCGCCTCACATTGCGTAAGCGCCTCCTCAATAAGCCCGCAGGCATAGTGGTCGTCATCAACGACAAGCACCTTGATGCCGGATAGCAGGACACGCTTTTCGGGCAGTTCGGCGACAACCTGGGAGAAGGCAGGGTCCAGGTTGAGCTGACCCCGGATTGGCGCAACAGGAAGCGTGATGACAAATGAGGCACCCTTGCCCTCGCCCTCGCTTTCAGCGCGAATAGTACCTCCGTGCAGCCCGACGAGTTGATAGGCAATCGCGAGCCCGAGCCCCAGCCCCCCGTGGTTGCGGGTAAGGGACGAATCCGCCTGACGGAACCGGTCGAAAACGTGAGGCAGGAACTCGGGATGGATGCCTGGTCCAGTGTCCCTCACTGCGATTTCGAGATGAGATTCGGCACGCTCGACAGTCACCTCGACGGAGCCATGTTTCGGCGTGAATTTGACCGCGTTGGAGAGCAGGTTCCAGATGATCTGCTGGAGCCGGTTGCTGTCTCCATAAACTAGTCCTGACGCAGGATCGATAACTTTATCGAGACGAATTTCCTTTGCTTCCGCGGCCGGTGCGATGGATTCGATGGCGGCCTCCGCGATACTGCCTGGATCCAGCAGTTGCATCTCAAGCCTGACCTTCCCGGACATAATGCTGCTCATATCCAGAAGATCCGCAATGAGATTGTTCTGCGCGTGAGCATTGCGCTCGATGATCTCCAGTCCACGCTGAACATGTTCCTTGTTCATCGTTCCTTGCAGGATGAGCTGGGACCAGCCAAGGATGGCGTTAAGGGGCGTCCTGAGTTCATGCGAAAGCGTAGCGAGGAATTCATCCTTCAACTGATTGGCACGCTCGGCCTCAGACCTGGCGCTGCGCTCGCTCTCGAGAAGCTGCCGGCGTTCCTCGTCGGCCCGCTTCATGGTGTCGATATCCGTGTTCGAGCCTACCCACATCGAGATATCTCCATTTGAACGGCGCTTGGCCTGGGCGCGGCTGAGATGCCAGCGATAGTTGCCGTTGGCCTGCCGGAAGCGGCATTCGACTTGGAACGGGTCTCCAGTTCTTACCGCATGCTGCCACTGTCTGATCGTTTCGTCCGCGTCATCGGGGTGGATGAGTTTTGTCCACTCCCAGCCTTCCATCTGCTTGGGGGGGAGGCCTGCGTAGTCTCTCCACTGCTGATTGACATAATCGAGGGTGCCATCCGGGCGGGCAGTGAATATTTTTTGCGGCATGACTTCAGCCATGAAGCAAAGGCGCTCGTCGCTTTCCCTTCTTGCATTCTCCGCATATGTTCGCGCGGTGATATCCCGAAAATTCCAGATACGCCCGACGCTCTGCTCGTCGCTCTGATGCGTTTGGGAAGAACGTTCGAATACCCTTCCATCGGCAAGCTCCAGGACATCGTAGCTTTGAGGCGGCCACGTCGCATAAATCTCGGCAGTTCGCTGGAGAAGGGCTTGGGGGTCCGCAAGATACCCGTAGCACAAGTTCAATAGGTCCACATGTTCTCCAGCTTCCGCCGCCTCAGGTCCCATGCCCCATAAGCGCAAGTAACGCTCATTGAAGTGAAGCACGCGGCCTTGCGAGTCCGTAACGAGAATTCCATCCGCTGATGCTTCGACCGTCGCCCTCAGGATCGACAGTGAACGATAAAGGTCGCTCGCGTTTTCGACCGACTTG
>DASSHJ010000233.1:0-5065 GCA_035692965.1 Nitrosospira sp.
TCAGGCGCCTGCTGGCTTACGCCAGCGTTGCACGTCGGGCTGGTAATCGTCGGTTCCAGGCACGAGCGGATTTCCGGCAGAACTGCTCTTGATTATTGCGCGCTCAATTCACATCCTGGCTTTGGCACAGCCGCATTGCTGGGCGCAATACTCGGCGCGGCCTATATGCTGTCTTTTATCCACCGCGCCTTTTTCGGGCAATCGTGAATGTTAAGCTGACTCAGCTGCAGGATCTGCGTGATCAGAAAGGGACAGCGGGGGGGGGGTTAAATCGACAAACAGGGTAAATCGACAAAATCGGACTGCCATACGGGGCGCATTTTCAGATGCGCCCGTGTGCCAAGGTCCAGAGAAAGGCGAACGTTGTTAGAATGAGGCCGCCAGTTCTCCCTCGAGATCTTCGGTTTTGCTCTCGCTTATTTGCTCCAGGTTGCGCGTATCCCAATCCATGACAGCTGTTCGTACGTACATTTTCTCCGCCAGTTGAGGATATTCGCGCCTGATCACCTCTGCGGCAAACCTCCCCAGAAAGATGGATTTGAGCTCCGCCCCGGTTCGATCCATGCCGATTTCGCTGTAAGGTGCAGACGCTAACAAAAGAAATCCATCGCCAGGTATGCGGCCCGTTCGCATGTTTGCCTGAATGATGCTGCCCGCCTTGCGGATCGGGACATCAAGATTGGGACTGTAGGGCCCGATGATCAGGGCAAGATTGGGAGTATGCAGAAAGTCGAATCCCCGGCCGACGCATATCATCCATTCCCGGCGCTCGATATCGAGAGAACGCTCACGGCGCGCCGCCTGTTGGCGCACCTGCGCGATGGTTTCCATATTCCCAAGCAGCAGCGGCATCAGGTCCCCCCGCATCTGCGCTGGCATGTCCGGCAGCAATGCCGCCAGGCGTGGCTCCAGCCTTCGCTTATCCCCTGGCTCTATTGTCGACATATCGAGCTTGTCGTCATTCCTGCCATGCACGATGATCGTGTCCTCGTCAGTCTCGATACCGCAGATCAGGGGATAAATGATATCGCCCTGGCCAAAGATATGCTCCATTTGCTTCCGGATCACTTGAGTATGCGCATACGCGGCTTCGGTATCGTAGTTAAAGCCTGCGCACCCGCGGTGAGGATCGCCTTTGGAAAAATGGTAGGTCACCAGAAACAGCACACGCCGGCCGGCTCTCACCCACCCTTGCACGTGATGAGCAAGCACCTCACCCAGATGAGGCCACCCAAGATTAAACACGCCACCGAGATTGCGGAACGGCATCAGTATGCCGGGTGGCGTATTGGTCATGGCAGGAAGATTGATCCGACCATCCATGCACTTCAATACGGCTATGGCTGTCGGATGCTTCGCGAGGTAACGCTCGCGAGCCAGCCATGCTTCAGGGCTCCGGAAGGTCGAGCCATAACGGTCGGCCAAATTGAACAGCCACTCTACGCGCTTCTCTATGGGTAAGCGCGTAACATTTGAGTACATTGTCACGCTCCCGCGGTTTTCAAGTAGTTCAACCGTCTAAAAATTCAACCGTCTAAATACTATCACAGAAATTGTGAGGAATTGGTCAAGGCCCCAGCTTGAGATCCGGGGAATGTGATATGGAAGGTGGACCCTTTGCCAGGGGTGCTCTCAACGTCAATCAGCCAGCCGTAGTGATCGCATATTCGCTTCACAATCGCAAGGCCGATTCCCAAGCCTTCGCCTTGCGTCGATCCCCGGAAAAACCGCTCGTAAAGGAGCGGCATATAGAAGGGCTCGATTCCTATGCCAGAATCGGAAATCGAGAGGCGGCTCTCGCTGAAATTAACCCTGATGAAACCACGCTCCGTGTATTGCACGGCATTTCGGAGCAGATTGACGAGCGCCGTATGCAGCGCCTGGCGATTGAGCGTCAGCTCGGCTTTCGGCTCTATGGCAACCTCAAAGTTGAGGCGTTTACGATAAATTTCCGAGCAAACCGGTTCTACCGCCTCATAGACGCATTCCGCCAGAGCCACGGGTTCCATGATTCCCAGGGACTGCTCCCGAGCCAGAAATAGCAGTGCCTGTAACTGTTCGCCCATTCGGGTCGCGGCCCCTTCTATCATTCCTACCCGCACCTTTGCTCGTTCCGAAAGACCGGATTCGGTAGCCAGAAGCTCGCAACTCGTTAGAATCGTGGTAATCGGCGTACGCAACTCGTGGCTCACGTTGGCTGTAAACTCCTGTTCACGGCGGAGCATGCGAGTGATACGGTTCTGATAGTCGTCGAGAGCGTGCGCGAGCTGCGCCACCTCCTCATCCTGACCGGGCTGTATCATCGTCGTGCCCTGCCCATCGCCCGGTGCCAGATGCCTGACCCGCTCCGCCAGGTCGGTCACCTGCTTGACAAGCACTCCGGCGAGCAGATACCCCACAACAAGCGCAACGCCGACGACGGAAAGCAACGACAGCACGATGAGAAGCCGGAGTTCCTGTTGCCGTTGGTCATGGAGTCCAACTTCATAAGCAACGAGGAATTTCGTGCCGTCCGAATGGCGGACAGCGACCCTAATCTCCTCGGGCCCTCGAAACACCTTGTGACGCCGGTAGTTGAGCCCCTGCAGGTAAGACGGCAGTTTTGACTCCTCCGACGAGTCGTGAATGATGTATTTCTCGAGATTTGAACCGACCTGCGGTACAAAATTATGATTCTCGCGATAACGCTGGAGCAGATAGTCCATCTCGGTTTGCATGATCTGCTCGATATGCGCCTCCTCAATATCATCGGAAGCGATATATAAGCTGATGCCGAGCGTGCCGACAACGACAATGCAGAAGATTGCGAACGCCAGCGCAACGCGGAGGCGAAGACCGCGCTTAAGCCCGGGCACGAGAAATCAGACGATAGCCCAGCCCGTGCACGGTCTCGATGGGGTCATAGCCTCCTGCCCGGCTCAGGGCCCGGCGCAATTCATGCATGTGGCTGCGCAAGGTATCACTGGTGCCCTGCGCGTCTCCCCATACTTCCGATTCCAGCTCCCTGCGGCTGAATACGCGTCCAGGCTCTCCCATCATGAGAGCAAGCAGACGGATGCATTTCGGAGGCAGCTTGACCCCTTTGCCCACGAACTGGATGGACAAAGTCTTGGGATCGAATGTCAGGTCGCCCGTTTCCAGCGTGCGGCTCGTGACCTTGCCTCCATGCCGCTTGTGCATCGCAACAAGGCGCGCTTCAACTTCCTTCAACGCAAAGGGCTTGACCAGATAATCATCCGCGCCGCAATCAAACCCCTTCAGCTTGTCGTCCAGCGTATCGCGCGCGGTAAGCATGAGTACCGGCGTGTCCAGGTTTGCTTCCTGCCGAAGCTTACGGCATAGGGTGATGCCGTCCATGCCCGGCAGGCTGAGATCGAGCAGAATTCCGTCGAATTTCTGAGTTATTGCGAGATGAAGTCCGGTAATGCCATCTGCCGCTGCGTCCACGCTGTGGCCGCGAGCTTCGAGAAAATCGTACAGATTCGTGGCAATCGCCGGATCGTCTTCAATAATAAGGATGTGCACAAAATTGTCCTACTGAAATTACCGCAAAACGGAGACTCCGCAACGGTCCCTCTTTTGACCCACCCCGGGTTTCCTTTGTTCCAGCACAAGGCTCCCACTTCCCAAGAGGTGGCGCTTGTTAATAACCGCTTTTATCTGCAAAAGCTCCAGCCGGAATTCTACCAGTTCCCCGACAGTCCGACGGAATCCACGTTTTGCCAATTCACAAAATAACTACTCATGCTCCCGGAACTTGCGACTCAGGCCATGCACCGCTTCAACCAGGGCCAGGGCATTTTCCGGTGGGGTAAACTGTGAAATTCCGTGGCCGAGATTGAACACATGCCCGTTTCCCCTGCCATAACCGGCAAGGATTTTCTCCACTTGCGAGGCAATCACCTCCGGTGAGGCAAACAGCACAGCCGGATCGAGATTTCCTTGCAGAGCAACCTTTTGGCCAATGCGGCGTCGCGCTTCAGCGATATCAACGGTCCAGTCGATGCCTACTGCGTCGCAACCGCTATCCGCAATCTTTTCCAGCCACAAACCCCCGCCTTTCGTAAATACAATGCTTGGGATGCGTGCGCCTCCGTATTCGTGCCTCAGTCCGGCGAGTATCTGAGCGATATAACGCAAGGAAAACTCTCCGTAGGCATCGTGAGACAACGCGCCCCCCCAGGTGTCGAAAATCATGATTGCCTGAGCGCCCGATTCAATTTGTGCGTTGAGGTAGGCGGTCACGGCCTCCGCGTTGATGTGGAGAATATGATGCAGCAATTCGGGGCGCTGATAAAGCATTGTCTTGACTTGCCTAAAATCCGTGCCGCCGCAGCCTTCCACCATGTAGCAGGCAAGCGTGAAGGGACTCCCGGAAAACCCGATCAGCGGAACGCTATTATCGAGCGCCTTGCGGATTTGCGACACCGCATCCATCACGTAGCGTAGATTTGCGAAGGGGTCCGGCACTGTCAGGGCCCGAATCTCCCATTCTTCCCGCAAGGGCCGCTCGAATTTCGGCCCCTCTCCTTCCGCAAAATAGAGCCCCAACCCCATTGCATCAGGGATGGTAAGAATGTCTGAAAAAAGTATTGCCGCGTCCAACGGAAAACGGGCCAGCGGCTGCAAGGTGACCTCAGTGGCAAAATCCGGATTCTTGCAAAGGGCCAGAAAACTTCCAGCACGAGCGCGGGTGCGGTTATATTCTGGGAGATAGCGCCCGGCCTGGCGCATCAGCCAGACAGGGGTGTATTCAGTGGGCTGCCTGAGCAGGGCTCGCAGCAGCGTATCGTTCAATGGTTTTCTCATTTGTTCATGGCAAATCGAACCCGGCAATGATTCCGGAAAGTGTGTCACAAGCTTGCGCTGATCCTCCTGCCCGCTGCCCTCGCAACTTCACTCGCCCCTTTGCAAGAGCGGCGATATTACCAGCGATTGCCTCGGGGGTATATACCATCTTTGCCAGAGTGGAAATAGGCCAGGGGGTCAGTATTCTTAAAGCAAGTTTCAGTAGTGACGCGCCTCGTCGATTGCAAACAATCGCCTATATTCACTGATTGCATAG
>DASSHJ010000234.1:0-4397 GCA_035692965.1 Nitrosospira sp.
GGGCCTCAAACCAAACCATGCTGCTCGATGTGCCGCAACTATCCGACCTGTCTGACTTTACGCATGTCCTGCTTCGTCCGACAGGCAAGCGAAATCGATTCCCAGTAGATGCACTGCGGCGCTCAGACGCTCCTCGGATGGCAGCTCAAAAATGATGCTTGGCAATGCCGGGACTGTAAGCCAGGCGTTCTGGGCGATCTCATGCTCGATCTGGCCAGGCGCCCATCCCGAATAGCCCAACGCCACCATTAACTGGTTCGGGCTCTGTCCAGTTCCAACGGCTTGCAAGATATCAAGCGAGGTTGTGAGCGCGAGACCTTGGGTCGAATCCACGACCATAGTGGATTGCCATTTCCCCACGGGCTGGTGTAGGACAAAGCCGCGATCAAGCTGGATAGGCCCGCCAAACATAACGCGCGACTGGCCTAAATTCTCTTCATCACCAGAGATTCCGAGTTGGTCGAACAATTCGTGAAGCGTGAGATCGATAGGACGATTGACAACGAGTCCAAGCGCGCCTTGTTCGCTATGTTCACAGATATATGTCAACGTTTTCGAAAAAAAAGGATCTGCCATTGCCGGCATGGCAATCAGAAAGTGATTGGTGAGATCGATATTCTGCATGGGGTCTGAAGGCGGGTAACGGTCGACTTCAGTCAGTTTTTCCAAAAATCATATTGTTTCGGCTTCTTTTTTAGAGGTTCCCCAGCATTTTAGAACGAATCCGCTTCTCATACTATGTTTTCGGGCGAGGACAGGAAGCCGGAATGTCATTTCCATCATGCTCATCAATAAGATGACCCCGTATCCGGCTGCCGCGTTCGGGGCGGGCATCGTCTCGGGAGTCGTTTCCACTCTCGCTCAGGTGGCTCTGTGGTGGCTCTTTGCCGAGAATTCGTGGTTATGGATGTTGAATCGGGATGCCCGTCTGGCTGCTGCGATCGTGATGGGGCAAGATGTGCTGCCAACGTCCGCGACCCTGGATTGGCAAGTGATGGCTGTTGCAACGCTTATTCACTTTACCCTCTCTATCGCATATAGCCTCGCCTTTGCTTTCATGGTTTCCCGCCTTGACGCAAGGTTCTGGCTTGCCGCTGGCTTCATTTATGGACTGGCGATATATGCCGCAAACATGTACGGCATGACCTTCATCTTCCCCTGGTTTACTCAGGCTAGAGACTGGATCACGGTCCTTGCGCACATCGTGTTCGGCACTTCGCTTGCCGACGCCTATAAAAAACTTTCGAGGCGCCGACTCAGAGGGTTCACGAGAGAATGAGAGAGAATGATATTCTCTACGCTGTCGATATCTCGTTATCAGTAGCAGATGCGTCCGTTCACTCTTCTATTTGGCGTAATGCAACAGGTTGGAAACCAGCGTGTGGAATCTTTTTTTGGGATCAGGTTCAGCGGCGTTCGTCTCCGCCGCTTCGCATTTCTCGTCTGTGACCTCCGATCGGCAGAAATGTAAATAGTTTTCCCAATCCTTGTTATACCCTTTCAAGTCTTCCTGGGGCACGTCGGGTTTGAAGTTCTCGATGATATCCTGCATGACAGGTAATCTTGCCCGAAGGTATGTATCGATGCTCTTCGGCCACCGGGTAGGTTCGGGATAGAGCCCGGAAAGCGTCGAAAGGATGGCCGCGCGATATTCATCCACTGCGGCAGCATGCTGCTTGCGCCGTATCAACTCGTAAATTCCGGAAATGGCGATGGCCACCGCGAGCAAAACGAGAGGCCACATGGGTACCTTGTTGAAGTATTCAGCTATCTGATCGGTGTATTCGTTCATATTCTTTCCGTCCTTTTAGTGGAAAACCACATGCCAACCAGGTACATGACCTGGATTACAAGAGCGGGGCAATGAAGGTCGATTGAGCGGGTACAAGCACAAGAAGAACAGCACAAGCACAAGGAACATACCCACAGCTTGGCCCCACCATGTCCAGCAGCGTCGTTATTTGCATGCGTCGGGTCGATGCTCTTTCAGAACGTTACCCGGGACAAGTCCCGGAACACCCGTATCAGGGTTTGTATCGTCGTTGCATATCCATTTCGAACCATCCGCGGTCGCAAGCACGAGTGTACGTCCCGCATTGTCTTTCGCCGGCCCTGCACTTCCACCGGTGTTTTTAAAAGTTGCAGTCACCTGGAACCCGCCGGAAAGAACGCGCGAGGTCAAGTTTTCGATATACTTGCCGCTTTGCACGCTGACGAGATTATCAAACTCGGCCTTTTGGGGCCATCTCTTGTTTTCTACGTAAAATGCGGAGATAGGTTTTTTCACGCTATCAAGCAGAGTGAGGGCATTGGCTACTTGTTCCCTGGCAATGGAATTCTCATAGGCCTGATACGCAGGAGGAATTGCGATAGTTGCCAGGATCCCGACCGCTGCGAGTATCATCATCGTCTCGATCAGGGTCAAACCTTTCTCGTTTTGCCTCATTCCTCAAAACCTCAATATAAGACGTGATATTACCTGACGAGTAGCACAGGTAATGTCGAGTTCTGCATGACTTTGCTCGCAACCGATCCAAGAAGAAATCCTCTGACTGGTCCGAGTCCTCGCGCCCCGATAACAATCTGATCGCACCCCGACTCCTGTGCGTAACGCAAAATCATTTCCGCGGGGTCGCCTACGGTAATATGAGCCTGGCATGATATGCCGTCCTTGCATAATATGTCGCGAGCCATCTGCAGCTCCTTCATCCCCTCCTCGCGGTGATAAAGATCGATACTCTCCTTGTCAATGAAGAGGGGTACATTTCCACGTTCGGGAAGCTGGACATTCAGCAAATGGATCTGAGGATGTTCCTTGTACCATCCGATTATCTGAACGAAGGTACCGACTGCTGCGCTGGAAGCAGGCGAGCCGTCCACGGCCACGAGGAATTTCAACATGAGTTCTCCCTATTTCCAGAACACTACGTGCGGTTAGAGAGGCTTGTTCCTGTCGTCCAACAGATCAACGACGGCTCGCTTCCTTTCTGGTTGCCGCAGAGCCAGCCATTTGCCGAGGATCACTACGGACAGGGCGCCGCAGAGCGGCGCTAGCCAATGCAAGAAAGGAGCTTGAGCATTCACCCAATCCTTGCTCAGGGGGTCGGTCAGGAACATGTCTCCAGCAATCCAGCCCAGAAGGCCAGCGCCTATCACGATGGTAACAGGGAAGCGATCCATCAGCTTCATCACCAGTTTGCTCCCCCAGACGATGATGGGCACGCTCACCAAGAGGCCGAAAACGACAAGGTAGATACTGTCCCGCGCCGCGCCGGCAATTGCAACCACGTTGTCCAGACTCATCATCGCATCCGCGATAATCACGGTTTTTATAGCGCCGAAGAGGGATGTACTGGCGTCTACCGCGGGACCCGTGCTTTCCGGCTCGGGTTGAAGCAGTTTGACGCCGATCCACAACAGCAGCAGGGCGGCCGTGATTTTCAGGAAAGGGATGGTCAGCAGCGTCAGGGCAAAAAAGATCAGCACGACACGCAGTCCGATCGCACCGGCCACACCCCAGAAAATACCGAGATTTCTCTGTTTCTCAGGCAGTCGCCGGCAGGCTAGCGCGATAACAATCGCGTTGTCCCCACCCAGCACAATATCGATGGCGATAATCTGGAGCACCGCAACCCAGAATTCCGCACTCGCTATATCCATGCATCATGGGTTCTCTCAATGAACCCTTGCTTTGGTTGCTCCTGGAAATGGAGTGCGGGAGAGGCGACCAAGTGAATATAGGCTGCGGAGAAGTTCGGTTCCGAAAACAGGATTTCGTGCAAGGCGATCTCAGGGACGGTGAACAGGAAGCAAACTCCCTATTATACCAGTGGCCCCTTGTTCTTTTCCTCTTCTCCACTTTTTGCCGCAATTCCTATGAACTGGAGGATCTCGGTTTTTCGCGCAACGGTGTCCTCATAGCCCAGTTCAATGAGTGCACTGCAAAAAGGCTCCTCGAAGAGGACGTAGCTCAAAAGTGCCGAGCCGTCTCGTCTCATTGCTCCGATGCTGCGATAAAAAAGGCTTATAGCGCGCGGAAGGGTATGAGCATGTCGCTCGGCGATCTTGCTGATCTCAATGCTCGGAGAGATGACCATGCAGTCGATCTGGCGCAAAGGCATCGAAGTATCTTTCAGCCTGTCATCCGGAATCATCCCGACGGTGTGGTTGATGCGTTCCAGCCGCTCCAGATCTGTGTGCAGGCTGTCGAGAAAGATGCTGCCCATGACGTGCCCGCCGATCTGGGCGAGCGTTGGATAATGATCAACCTTTACCCGCTCGGTCGGCGTGTCCGCTGTTTTACGCACGCCAACAACCAGGACGCGTTCCGCTCCCAAATGGAGCGCCGGGCTGATGGGTGCAAGCTGTCGCATGGAACCATCTCCAAAATATTCGCG
>DASSHJ010000235.1:0-9705 GCA_035692965.1 Nitrosospira sp.
TCATGAGGTGGTTGGGCTTGATCCCTTATCCGATGACTTTCGTGTGAAACCGATGCAGCCCGCCCATTTCGAGGACTGGAAAGGCATCGCTCTCGAGAATAATGCTGAAATCGCTGCCCAGCGTCATGCTGTGGAAGCCGCCCGTGAGGAAATCAACAAGCAGCGCGCCGGCCATTTCCCGCGGCTTGACATGGTCGCTGCCATTACCCGTAACAAGTCCGACAGCCCTATCCTCGTTGGAATCGATGCGCTAACCCAAAGCGTAGGTGTGCAAGTGAATGTCCCCATATATTCCGGAGGTAACGTCAGTGCGGTGACGGCCCAGGCGGCGTCCAACTACGAAAAAGCAAAAGCCGACCTCGATACGAAAATCAGCCAGACGCTCGTTGAGCTGCGCAAACAGTACAGTCTGGCGCTGACGAGTGCTTCCCGGATCGCCGCGCTGGTCAAATCTGTTGAGTCGGCCAGCTTCCTCGTTGACGCAACACAAAAAAGCATAAGGGGAGGTGTACGGACAAACCTTGATTTTCTGAATGCCCAGCATCAGTTGTTCGAGTCAAAGCGTGATCTTGCCAAGGCCCGCTACAACTATCTGCTTGGATACCTGCGCTTGCGGAAGGCGGCCGGCGTAGTCGGGGCTGGCGACCTCCATGATATTGCCGGATATTTTGTCTCCGGCAACAACTCCAGCGCCTTATCGACCGGGCACGCTGTGCCGAATGGTAAAACCATTGCTAAAACAATTGAATAAGCTCGGCTATGTTTGCTTCCGAACAGAGCAATTTATCCCACCTTACTAGCATGTAGTGATTCTCTAGCTCTCAATTCTAATAAATGGAGATAGGAATCCCGCAGACATGATGTATGTAGCACAGTCGGAGGGCAGACATTCAATATCCAACATTAGGAGAATCATCATGGCTTCAGATAGAGATAGGAGTAGCGATAACAGGAGCGGCGGCCATGAAAGCAAGCGAAGTTCCGCTTCCACGGACGACGAAAAAAAACGTGATAGTAACAAAGGCAGCCAAGCGTCTCAGGGGGGGCACGGGGCGCATGAGAAAGGAGAGGAAAGCAGCCGGCGTGGTGAGGGAAAGGGCAGTGGAACGAGCAGGCGAGGATTTGCTTCCATGGATGAAGAGAAGCAGCGCCAGATAGCGAGTAAGGGAGGCCATGCCGCCCACCAAAAGGGCACAGCCCACGAGTTCACTTCTGAGGAAGCGCGCGAGGCTGGCCGCAAGGGGGGGCATGCTGCTCACGAGAAAGGAACGGCGCATGAGTTCACGTCCGAGGAAGCGCGCGAGGCAGGGCGCAAGGGGGGGCATGCTGCACATGAGAAAGGAACGGCGCATGAGTTTACTTCTGAAGAAGCGCGCGAGGCCGGGCGTAAAGGTGGGGAGTCGTCTCATGGAGGCTCTGGCAGAGCTGCTTCCTCGTCTTCCAGTCGGGGCGGTTCCTCACAGGAGCATGCCAAGGCCGGCAGCCCGAGTCATAAAAACGATTAACCCCCAACTCAGAATAAGCCTTCCGTGTGGCGAACGCTTGCCTACGGAGGGTTTGTCTGCAGCTTTCGATCGTACCAATGTTTCCGTTTTGGAGAATTCAGATGAGCAATCAAATTCCATATCCCGAAAACGATCCACGTCACCACACCCTTAAGATAAGGAAAATGCTGGGCGAGACCATGAAGCACATGCGTGAAGATGTAACCAAGGTGTCGGACCCAAAAGCGCAAGCCTTATTCGAGGTTTCTGCAGAGGTGCTAAACGGCCTCATTACTGCTTACGACCACTTCGAGCATCGAAGCGAGGAAGCCTGGCGTTAGCTCCTTCTCAACGCGATGTTCTCGAAACGGTCGGTCTACAGGGGCAGGTGTTTTCGTAACACGAACGCGTCATCTTTTGCTGGTTTCCATCACGCCTGGAATTATCAAGCTGCCCTAAGACGTCAAAACCGGGACGTCAAAACCGGGACGTGAAAATCTGATCTATTAATTCTCTCCGCCCTTCCTCACGGTGGTTTGACTATTTGCACCCCTACTACTCTCCTTCCGCAAGGGGGGTAGGAGACTGCGGAGAGGACATCGTCTCGTGCAGCTTTGCTGCCAAATGCTGCGCATCGAAGGGCGCTCTTACCTTTATGTCATTATCGAAGTAGCAATAAACGTCCCGGCATCGATGGGCAGGAGTTGAACTGGGCGAGACAAGGTGGGCGTCGTGCGGCTGGCCTCCTTCGCGCCACACCCGTATACGCGTAGCCCAGCGCGTCAGCGCTTCATCGGTATACCCGCTCGCGTACAGTTCCTTGTCTCCGTGCAGGCGCAGATAAAGGAAGTCGGCAGTAATATCTTCGCGATAGGGCCATTTTCCCGCAGTGTCGGCAATAACCCAGGCTATGTTGTGTTGACGCAGCAAATCGATATAGGATTCGTCCAAAAAGCTTTCGTTGCGGATTTCAACCGCGTGCCTTATTGGACGCACAGCGTCGATGGCTAACCTGGCACGTCCGGTCATTCGCCTCTGCCGGTGACGCGCGAGGGCCGCAGCTTCTCCGGTATCAAACGGCAAAAGATCGAAAAAACGTTTCATCCTTTCCGCATCGTAGCGGAAGCTCGGCGGGAATTGCCCCCGGATGGGCCCAAGCTTTTCCTTGAGATAAAAAATACCGGAGGCAAAGAAGTTTGCCAGCGGGGCGTCGGTGTCACGCAAACGCAATATATGAGTGATATACCGAGGCGCTTTTACGCTGAACACGAACCCGGGAGGCGTTTCTTCATGCCAGCGCTTGAAGCTTTGGGGCGTTTGGAGGGAGTAGAACGTTCCGTTTATTTCAATTGTAGGAAGGGCTCGGGAGGCATATTCAAGCTCCCGATCCTGGGGAAGGCCAGGGGGATAGAAGACGCCGCGCCAAGGCTTATAACGCCAGCCGGAGATCCCGATCCGCGTTATGCTCACCTTTACCCGCCTTGCCCTCTTGGCAATTCCTCACCCGCGCTGCCATATGCAGGTGGAACATAAAAATTAAGGGTACGAAGTGTCTCCTCGCCGGTGTTGCGGATCTCGTGCTTATCGCCGCGTTCGATAAGAATGAGGGAGCCTTCGGCCAAAGGATACCGTTTTCCATTCACTGTTGCCGTTCCCGTCCCCGAAACCACGTACAACCATTGGTCGGCGCCTGTGTGCGCGTTTTCAGCGCCTCCTTCAGCATCTCCCGGCGACAGAACCATTTCGGCTGCCTGAGAGGCGGAATTGCCAAGAACGACGCGAAACCCGTTTTCAAACTCAAGATTTTTAAGTTTCATCCCTTATTCCACCGAGCGAAGCGAGAGAGGGAAGTGCACGTGAGCAAGCAGTCTGATCAAGACGATTGAACTTGGACAGCCGAAACGGGCCACGGTTTCTCTTTCTGTGATTCGAGGTTAGATCCCGGTACCGACTCCATGCCAAAATTCTGGCCGGCGCAGCGTTGGTCATCGAAGATCACCGCAGGAACGGTGCGGCGAGTTTGAGATCGTTGACGAAGAGGCGGTATTCCTCATCCTTGTCTTCGTGCGGAACGCGTAACAGGAAGGAGGGGTGGACAGTTACCAGCAGTGAGAGGCCGGGAGCGTATTCGAGAACTTTTCCCCGGTTATGCTTGATAGGCGTTGCCTTGCCCAACACTGAATGCAAAGCTGTTGCTCCCATCGCGACAAGCAGGCGAGGAGCAACGAGTTCTATCTCTCGTTTCAGCCAGTCGTGGCAGGCTGCAATCTCGGCATCAAC
This sequence comes from Nitrosospira sp., assembly GCA_035692965.1. GTDB lineage: Bacteria > Pseudomonadota > Gammaproteobacteria > Burkholderiales > Nitrosomonadaceae > Nitrosospira. The sequence goes on from DASSHJ010000235.1 coordinate 3,765, forward strand.
GGGTTTCTTGTGCAGGCGGCGCTTGCCGCGATATTCAAACTTGAAATGCTTGACTGCGTTGGTGACGTAGACTTGCTCGCGGGGGATTTCTGCGGCCTCCAACGCCTGAGACAGAATCAGGCCAGCGGGCCCGACAAATGGACGGCCGACGAGATCTTCGCGATCCCCAGGTTGTTCCCCAATAAGTATGATTGGGGCGCGTGAAGGTCCTTCTCCAAAAACGGTCTGCGTGGCGTTTTCCCATAAGGGACACGCGTGACAGTCGGCGGCGGCTCTACGCAAAGCCTCCAGTGAATTACCCACGTGATCTGCAGGATTGGGCGCGTATCCCGGATGGGTTTTCATGGTTCGAATCGCGACAAACGTGGAGTACGGCTGGTTTTGGGCTGGACTTGGGCTGGACTTGGATCGGATTTGTTGCCTTGAACGCCAGGACCAGCTTTATGAAAAGAAAGCCCCGGTAATCCTCTGCCTGAAAATCTAGCTTTTTGCTGCAAGCTTTTCGGCGGTGTCTATCGCTTTAGTATCTTCTATGAGCTCTGCGGAAGGAAGTTCGAACCAGAAGGTGCTTCCTACCCCTACAGCACTCTCGACGCCAATCTTCCCGCCCATCAACTCGACCAATTCCTTGGTGACAACCAGCCCAATGCCGGTGCCTTCGACGGATCCGGATTCCTGGCCGAGCCGATTGAATTGTTGAAAGAGCTGTGTCAGTTTTTCAGGTGGAAGTCCCGGTCCCGTGTCCCGGATACTCACACGAACACGATCTGACCGCGCGCTCCAGTTCACTTCGACAGAGCCACCCTCGCGGTTGTATTTGACCGCGTTGGAAAGAAGATTGATCAATATCTGCTTCAGTCGCGTACGGTCACCTCTGACGTAAACGCGTATTTCCGGGGGAAAGATGAGCTGGATGCCTCGTTCCTTCGCTTGAGGTTCAATCATGGTTCGGCACTCGGCCATCACCTCGGTCATGAAGACTGTATCATGCGATACGATCAGCTTGCCGGATTCAAGCGCGGCCAGATCGAGGATCTTGTTAATAAGCTCCAACAGGTACCACCCTGCCGAGTTGATTTCCCGCAGCATCGTCAATTGAGTGGAAGTGGGCGGCGGGTTACCCGATTCCATAAGTTGTGCGAAACCGAGCATGACGTTGAGCGGCGACCTTAACTCATGGCTCATACTTGAAAGAAACTCGGATTTCGCCAGATTTGCTTTCTCTGCATCCGTCTTGGCCTTGATCAGCTCTGCTTCGATACGTTTTCGTTCGGTAATATCCTGGCGTAATTCCTTGTTAACCCGGGCAAGCTCATCCGTTCTCTTCGCTACCAGTTGCTCGAGCGTGAAGCGGTGCTGCCAAAGTTCTGCCTCGGCTCGTTTGCTTTCAGTAATATCCACAAGAATACCCTGCAGGAACAGGAGTCGGCCAGATTCATCCCGAACCACGCTCGCTTCGTCCCGGAACCACAAAACTTTGCCGCTGCGCGTAAGCAGGCGATACTCCGAACGTAGCGAAGCGCCAGTGGATCGGCTGTGCGCCCGTTCCTCCAGCGCGCGCTCGCGATCCTCAGGATGAATCTGGGCCGCGAGTATGTTGGTATTACCCAGCCATTGTTCTGGCGTAAACCCAAGCATGCTTATCCTGGAGCTGATGTAGAGAAAACTGTTGGTGTTATTCAGTTCGGCAATGTAAACAATTGCAGGGATTGTCTCGACCAGGGAACGATATTTAGCTTCTGCCTGGAACAGTTTCTCTTCTGCGAGTCTTTTCTCGAGCGCCATCTGTCGCTCGCTCAACACGCGCTGGATAACTGCAGGCAACAACTCGAGGTATTGGTGTTCGTTGTCCTTGATCAGATAATCCCGCGCCCCCCGCTTCATGGCTTCCACCGCAATGGCCGCATTGTCCGTGCCTGTTAGCATCATGACAGGAACCGACACACTGCCGGTGTCATCTGTAAGCGCAGCTAGAAACTCCAGGCCGTTCAGGTCTGGAAGATGGTAATCCAGCAAGACGCAATCGGGCTTCTGGTCGTGGGCGAGTTGTAACCCCTCGCTCCCGGAATCGGCTTCGGAAAGCAAGAATTCGTAGTCCTTGTTTCGGGCGAGGGCGCGCCGGCACGCCATGCGATCCACTGCATCATCCTCCACAAGTAGCACACGAATCAGCGGTTTGGTCATATGAAGGCTCAGAGCTGTTTTGCCGGCATGAGATGTTTTCGTTCGCCCTACGGCATTTCGCTGATTGTCCAGTAGGCGTCAATCGAGCGCATAACCTCGACAAATTGCCGGTAATCGACCGGTTTTGCCATGTAACCAGCTACCCCCAAATTAAAACTGCTCACCTTGTCCTGCTGCTCCTCGGACGTCGTGAGGACGACCACCGGAATACGCTTTAACTGATCGTCATGCTTGACCACCTGCAGAAATTCAATCCCGTTCATAATCGGCATATTCAGGTCGAGTAGCATGATGCACGGTTTATCACGTTGCGAATCCCGCAGATAGTTGACCGCCTCTTCGCCATTTTCTACGTGGACGAGAGGGTTAGTTACATGAATCTCTTTAAGGGCGCGCTTTACCGTCATCGTATCAACTTGATCGTCTTCTACCAGGAGGATGGGCTTGTTGGTGATTTTCACGTTTCCGTTCCTATAGTTAAAGCAGGTGCTGGGGTTTGGGGTAGCGTAAAGAAAAATGTGCTGCCTATTCCGGGTTTCGACTCAATCCATATTTGTCCCCCATACATTTCGACAATTTTTTTCACAAGGGCCAGACCGACACCCGTGCTTTCTATGCGGTCTCGTGGAGCCAGGGTTTGAAACAGCTGAAAAATTTTTTCAAAGTGGCGCGGGTCGATGCCAGGCCCGTTATCGCTGACCATAAACCTCCAGTAGCGGTCGCCTTCCGCAATACAGCTTATTTTTATTTCGCCCCGCGGCTTATCCATGTATTTGATAGCGTTGGATAGCAGGTTTTGAAATATTTGTTGAACGCGGGTGGGCTCTGATATCAGGGTGGGTAATTCGCTTTCAACACTAATGGTAACATTTGAAGGCGGAGCGATGAAATCTATAACGTCCCTTAAAAGCTGACCTACGTCAACACGGACCGATTCTTCCCTGACCCGGCCGACGCGTGAATACTCGAGGATGCCGTCGATCAGATTCCCCATACGATGCACCCGATTGACGAGCAGGCGCATGTGCTCGCGTCCTTCTTCATCGAATTTTGACGCATAGTCCGTTGAAAGCCAGTTTGCCAACGCGCCAATGGCACGAAGCGGCGCTTTTAGATCATGTGAGACAACATAGGCAAAACTGCTCAGCTCTTCATTTGCGCTTTCCAGTTCATCCATGAGTCGCGCTTTTTGTTCCTCCGCCACTTTTCGCTCACTGATGTCCCTCATTATAATGATGAACATACTGCGATCGCCGTCATTCATCTCTACTACAGCGAGATCCATTGGAAACATCGACCCGTCCTTGCGCATTCCCGTCACCTCGCTTGTCACCCCCAGGCTTTTAAGTTTTCCCATCTGAAGAAGCTTCCTGAAAATAACCGGTTCGTGATCCTGAGGTTGCTCTTGAGCGGGGAAAAGCATCCGTGAGTTTTCCCCGATCAGTTCGGTCTCCGTGTAGCCGAAGATTCTCTGTGCGGCTGGATTGACAGTCCTGATTACGCCTTGCTCATCAATCGAGGCGACTCCATCGATCAGGTTGCTTAACAGGGCGCGGGTATGTTCATCGCTTGCCCGCACCCGCCCAATGGTCTCCACGAGGCTATCGCGCATTTCCTTGAGCGCGATCATGAGTTGCCCAATCTCATCCTTCGAGTGAATTTCAAACTGCTGGGCGAAATTGCCCGCTGCGACCGCCCGTGCGGTTTGCACCACGCCTTCAAGCGGTCGAAAAATCGAGCGATTGAAGATCAGCCGGAATGATAAGCCCAACAGCAAGACAATCACGACCGACGCAATAAACATGTTGCGGATCGTCCAGTAGCGCTCCTGCTCCTGGTTGTATTCCTGGCGTGTTTCCTGTAGTTGCAACGCAAGCAGTTTCTGGAGACTATGTGCGACCGGCTTGTAGAGGGGGCGAATTTTTTCCACCAGAAGGCGATGCGCTTCCTCTATGTCGCTCGCACGGAGCGCGGCCACGGCGGGGTTCATGCCGTCGATGATAAACGCGCGGTGATGCTCGGCGAAATCGGACGCAATTCTGTTTTCCTCCGGCGTCATGTACGTCGTGGTGTATTTGACCCAGGCTCTCGTAATCTCGTCTATATTTGCGTCGATTACGCCGGTGTTTTTTTTAATGACCTCGGGCGTCGGCGTCAGGAGGGCAGCTGTCAGCATGACGCGGTTTTGCAGCAGAAGCGATTCGATCTGCCCCACCTGTTTCAGTGGCACCACTCGATCCAGGTAAACGGTTTTCAATCCATCAATTGCGCTGCTAATACCGAACAGGCCGAGTGCCTGAACCCCAAGCACGAAGGCAATCAAAAACGAAAGAACAAAGATCAGGCGGGACCTGATGGTTAAGTTTTTGAGCATATGCCGGTAACTATGGGTTATCGGGTTTTGCCATTGTTGCCGGAGCTTTTTCTGATGGCGCCACTTCAAAACTCCTTTTGTGATCAGGGTGAAATATTACCGCATGTATCTGAAATGAAAAAATTCCTTTTTAAGAACTTAAGCAAAAAGTGGCCGGGATAAATGAAATCCATAATAAGCCCAACGGACTATTGAAAAGTCGGGCTCACCATATAAGATTTGAGTGGGCCCTCTCAAAGTAGATGACCCATCCCATAAAACGAAGGAGGTAGATATGATGAAATTCAACATGCTTACGGCAGGACTGTTGCTGGCCACGATTGCCGCTCCGGCTGCCGCGGTCGATTCGGTTTTTAAGGCTGATCTCAACGGTGCGAGCGAATCGCCGCCCAATGATTCCAAGGGAACTGGCACAGCAACGATTACCATCAACAAGGAACAGGGCACGATGCATGTTCATGAGAGCTTCAGCGGCCTATCAGGGGGTAATACAGCCTCACATATTCACTGCTGTACGGCGGACCCGGGAACAGGAACGGCGGGGGTGGCCACGACTTTGCCTACGTTTACTGATTTCCCTTCGGGAGTAACGATGGGCACTTATGATCATACCTTTGATATGCTTAAGGACACCAGCTACAATCCCGCTTTCATTTCCGGACATGGGGGAACGGCGAATAGCGCCTTCGCCGCACTTACGGCCGGTCTGGACGCACATACTGCCTATGCGAATATTCATACCGAGAAGTTTTCGAATGGCGAAATTCGCGGTTTTTTAACGCCCGCCATACCCGAACCCGAAACTTACGCCATGTTTCTAGCGGGACTAGGCGTGATGGGCGCGCTCGTTCGCCGTCGCAGGAATTGATGCCGTAGCAGCTCCGACGGATTTTGCAAGTGAGCGGAGCGAGCTAGACGGCCGCCAGACGAGCTTCGGATACTGTTGCCACTGTTCATCTTAAGGCGGCGTGTGCTGCCGGTGGCCCGCAGTTATGGCAGCCGCCGCCCAGTCAAGGTGTTAAAGACAAAATAGCTTTTTGTTGGTCCGCCACGAGCGCGGCGCCTCATGAAGGAAGCTGCCTTGCGTCCTGTATGGCGAAAGTTTATCCGCACAACGGGCAGCAGGCATGGTTTGCTAACGGCAGGCAATCTGCTGGAGCAAAACTTCAAAGTTACCAGGCCAATGTTGCCTGAGTGTCGGGTATCACCCAGGTGCGCAGGCACGTGGCTGGCTCTATCTTTCTGAAGTAACGGGCCGGTTCTCGTGCAAGACGCACCAGGAAGCGTGTCCCCAGCTGTGTTCCGTGAGCAATTGCTCGCAGGGAAAAATTCTACTTCTGAACTGTCTCCTTGACGGAGAAGTTTACGCTTCCAGCGCCAGCG